>CAKOMH010000031.1:0-17810 GCA_934096595.1 uncultured Bacilli bacterium
AGATTTAAATAATGAGATTAAATCTTTTAAATCTAAAATAGTAGTAGTAGGAAAACCTATAAATTATACTGGTGATACCGTATTTAATTTTGATTACACTGGTTCTGAACAAACTTTTACTACCCCAATTTCTGGAACTTATAAATTGGAACTTTGGGGAGCTAGTGGTGGAGGCGCAAATGATTATATTGGTGGATTAGGCGGATATGTTTCTGGAAATATCAAATTATATAGCAATCAAAATTTGTATGCTTATGTAGGAGAAAATCCTTCTTATACAAGTACATCTTGTTATTCTTACAATCCAAATTCTTCTTTTAATGGTAGTACTGTAGGAAATTGTTCCGGTGGCGGTGGTGCAACTGATATAAGAATTGTTCGTTCAGACAATTGGTACGATTTTCTTGGAATAAAATCTAGAATTATGGTGTCTGCTGGCGGCGGTGGTGCAATTTATAAAGGCCATGGTGGCTCAGGCGGTGGCCTAATTGGATATGATGGTTATGGCTTTAGCACAATAGTAAACAGTTATGAAATTGGCAAAGGAGGAACACAAAATTCGAGCATATTTGGAGTAAATAAAACCTCGGAAACTACAATCGGCGGTGGCGGTTATTATAATGGCAATCTCGGCTATGCTGCAAACTCTGGTGGCGGTTCATCATTTATTTCCGGACATAATGGCTGTGATGCCATAAAAGAAGAAAGCACCGAAGATAATATTATTCATACAGGACAAAGCATTCATTATTCAGGTTATTATTTTACTAATACTTTAATGATAGATGGGGAAGGTTATAGATGGACAACTAAAAAAGAAGAACAAATAGGTATGCCATCACATTCAGATAACTCTATAATTATGGGAAACTCTGGTAATGGTTATGCTAGAATAACTCTAGTAAGTATAGAAGAATAGGATAATATAATGAAATTAATAATATAGTGTGTAAATTCAATAAATTACATGCTATATTTTTATTTAAGCTAATATCAGGGAAGTAGATAATTAAAAAACTTGCAAAAACTATAAAAAGTAGTATAGTATACTTCAAGTAAAACGAAGGGGTGGTTTTTTATGATAGGAGAAAGTACAGGAAAGAATTTACAAGGGGCTTTTGCTAAGTGGTATCCTTTAGCATGTGATTACTATAACGAACATGGTAATCTCTTAGTTCCCAAAGCATACAAAACAGCAGATGGCGCCAATCTAGGAATATGGATAGTAGATCTTCGAGCTAGATACTATTCTAAAACCTTACTTATAACCCAAGAAGAGGTTGATAAATTAGAAAAAATTGGCATGGTATGGAATGTTCCAGAGTATCAATGGCAACAGAAATATAATAAAGTTAAAAAATTTTATGACGAGTATCATGATTTAAGCTTACTTCCTCTATATAAAGGAGAAGAGGGAAAATATCTTTTATCTTGGGTAAAATTGCAACGAGGAATATATTATCAAAGAAAAGAAGGAGCAGCATATCAAGAAAAAATAGCTAAATTAGAAGCCGTTGGTATCATTTGCAAGCATAAAGAAGAAAAATGGGATGCAATGTATAAATTAGCTTGTCTTTATAAGGATACATATCATAATCTTTTAGTTCCAGTTTGTTATGAAACAGCAGATGGTAAGAAACTTGGTGATTGGATCCGAAACCAAAGAGCAAACTATCAAAATGGCCTTTTATTAGATGAGCGAATCGAGGCTTTAAATCACATCGACATGGTCTGGAAAGTTAATGAAAATAGGTGGAATTTGATGTATGAAGAAGCCTTAAAATACTATCAAATCTTTCATAATCTTACTATTCTTAAAAACTATCAACCAATGTATGTAACTAAAGAGGAATTGACTTCTTGGCTAAAAAATCAAAAAGCTTATTATAAAGCTAACAAAAAATTAACCAAAGAACAACGCCAAAAATTAGAATTAATCAAAATAGATAGGGATAATCAAAAAGAAAATTGGCAAGAACTGTATGTCTTAGCAACTAAATATTACCAAGAAAAAGGCCACTTACTTGTCCCTCGTGATTATAAAGAAGGCGGCAAGTCATTGGGAACTTGGGTTGAATCCCAACGCCGCCGTCATCATCTTAAAAGATTAACACTTGAACAAATAGAATCCTTAAAAGCCATTGGTATCATCTGGGAACCTAGAAAAAACCTGGCTGATATCTACGCTTGTATAGATGAATTTAACTTACCTATAGATAAAAATCTTAATAGAGAAGTTTTAAATCGTATTTCTTTAATTGAATTTATAGCCAAAACTAACTATTTGCTTAATGAAAAAAAGACTTTACCAATAGATGATGATGGTCACTTAAAAGAAATCTTTACCATGAGCAGTGTTGCAATAAAAAATAACTCTGAGTACAATCTAACTTTAGAAGAAATGATTAAATTATACGGTAATAAAGAAACCTTGAACTACCAAAATAAACTAACTTTAAAACCTTAATCTAAAGATATAAAAATACTTTTTGGTAAAAACTACTAAAAATTATATGGATAAAACGAAGTAAGAGAAAATTTACTAATTTCCCTTGCTTTTTTTTTCTATTTATAAGATAATTAAGGAGTATAGATAGTAAGGAGTCGTAAAAATTATGGAATATGGTATCGATTATATATTAAAATTACCAACTGAAGATATAAAAACTTATTTAGAAAGTGCTAGTATAATAGATATCCTAGCTATCTTAGAAAACATCAAAAAGCGTACAGAAATGGATTATGCTTCTCTAAATAGATTAGAAAAAATTGAAGAACAAACAAAAGTAAATAAAAAATCCCTTACTGATATTGAAAAACGCATCAATATTGCTGAAAAAACCAATGCTTCTAAATCAGAAATAGAGGCTTACTGGGAACAGTATCGTTCTTATGATACTGTAATTGACGAGTTAACCAGTCAAAAAGAACAACTTATTCAAAATTTTAACGATAAGAAACAATCAATTTTTACTCTAGCTTGGAATATGATTTTAGAATCTCCTGTTTCTAAGTTAGAAGATTATCGTAACCATCTAATAACTTGGTTAAAAAATAGAATTGAAGCCATTGAAACTAATAAAAATCATAAAGAAATTACAACTAATACCCTTTTAGAAGAACGAAATTATACTAAAGAAGATATTACTGCAAAAGCGATCGAACTAGAGATTAAGACTTTAGAAGATCAAATTTTAAATCATGAACTAATTTTAAATGCGGAAACGATTGCAAAAATTAAGTCTTTGCGTGCGAAAAAAGATTCTTTAGAGCATGAAACTTTTACTTATGTTTGTACGGAAAAAATTAAAACATCCTTAAAATTGATAAGTAATGATATTACTAAACTTCAAATGGAACTATCTAACCTACTTAAGATGGATATTGATTCTTTAAAAGAACTAATTTTAAGCGATTATGTTCAGACTAAAGAAGAAATAAAACTTGCTAACTATGTTCGTATCTATCGTTCTTATCTAGAAAATATTAGTAAAGTAGCCCTACCTTTAAAGGCTGATTATCGTAGTATCTGTAGTGATTATGCTACTAAACTAAATTCCTTAGAAAATCCTAAATTTGAAAATGAAACCTTAAATGATTTAGATAGTAAATTAAAAGAATCACATAATTATATTAAGACTTTAGAAGAATATAAAAAGAAACAACCAAGTGTTCAAGATGAATCAAAATTTCTTTACAGCACAGTTCGTGCAAGTGGCTTATTTAATTTACCATTTCAAAAAGATAAATGGCTTTCTTATTTTGGTAAATATTTTGAATCTTTAATTAATACGATAAAACCATTAGAAGAAAAAAATAGTCAATATATTTCTTTAGTTTCAGTTTCTTTAAAGAGTAAGAGAGTAGAAAATGAATTAGAAGAATATCGTACTGATTTAAGAAGTATGTTAGATGAACTATATAACCAAATCTTATCTTTATATTTAAAGAGTAATTTATATATTAATGTTAGTATCTATGATTATCGTGATACTGAGACCCTTACTAAATACATTGAGTATCGCAATATTAGCATCGATAAAGAAATTGCTGAAGTTAAGAAAAATATTGAAGAATTAAATCGTAAAAAAAGTAATATCCTAGATTTTGTAAATGATACTTATGCCCAAATTGATAATGTTATTAAGCTTAAGTTAAATAGTATTTTTAATGGTACTTATGTAAAAAAAGAGGAAGTAGTAGAAAAACCGCATCATTTCTTTGAAGATTTAAGTCCTTTAGATGAAATTTATGCAAACACGGCTTCTTCATATGCCGGCCTTTCCGAAGAAATGGTTAATCCAACTTTAAGTAGTGATACTGAGGCTGAAAATAACGATTTTAATCCATTCTTTATGGAAGATACTCCAAGTGATAATCCTATAAATAATGATATTTTTATGGATTCTGATTCTAGCAAAGAAGAAATAGTGCCATCGCGAGAAAAACAACTTATTTCAAGCCCTGATGAGACCAGGGAAGTTACAACTTTTAATCCTGATGATATCTTTGGTAACTCTCTAAGTAGTGATATCAATACCGAATCAGAACACCAAGAAAGTGAAAGTATATCTTCTGCTAAACCTAGTAAAGAACAAACAACATATTCAAAAGAATTAGTTTCAGATGAAACTTCAACTAATAGTGATGATATAATATCATTTGATGAAGAATCTAAAGAGAGTAATGATGAAAAGTCTACAGCTAATGATAATAATATCTTTGATGAAAACTTAAGTTCTATTGATCGAAAAGCCTTTAAAGATTTACTTGAACCTAAAGAAGTATCTTCTTTTAATGTTGATTTAAAGACTGAAGAAGATCAAAATAAGACCTTAAAATCTGAAGATAAAGAAACAACAAAACTCCAAAGAGGTATTAAAGTAATTAAACAAGAACCAGTTGTAGCTGCTAAAAATCCTAAAGTTTCTCATGAAAGCAAAACTAAAAAAGTAAGTACTGAAAATTCTGCTCCTTTAATAACTGATGCCGCTGAGATTAAAGAACGCATTGAAAATAGTCATGGCGATAAAAATAAACCAAAACCATTATTTAATCCCGCCAGCGCTAGCGAAGTAACTGATGAATATAATGATACTAATGCGCCAATTGATTTAAATGCCTTCTTATCTGGCTCTTTAGCGTCTAATAACAAGGAAAATAGTAGCACTATCCAACCAGAAGAAACTAAACCAGATAAAAAATTAGCCCTAAGTCAAGATGATAATATCAACTTAATGGATTTCTTAAATCAAATTGAAAATAATGACTCAAAAGCTGCTTAGGATTTACATAAAAATTATAAATAATAGTAATAAGATTCTCTTTGGATTAATGTTACTATTATTTTTTTTAAACTAAAAGAGCAAAAAATAACTTTAAAAAATCGACAAGATACCATCTTTATGTTAAAATTATGAATAGATAAAGGTAGTGAGGATATGCAAAAATTTATAGGAAAACTAAAAGAAAATAAGAAACTTATAATCATAGTTGGAATTGTTTTAATCTTAGTAGTAGCTTCAATTATTATTGTCCCTAAGCTATTTCCTAAGAAACACGAAATATCAACTGATAATCCAACCATCCGGGAATTTGAAAAATATTTAAATGATAGTATTAAACCCTTTACAGAGGAGACTATTAAAAACTTTATTGAAAGTACGGATAATGTAGCTGAACTTAGTAGTAGTTACTGGGGTGTAATGTATACAAGCGAGATTCATGATGATATTAAAATTTTATATGCTCTAAGTAGATTGTTTTATGATGACTCCGATTTAGTGACATATATGAATAATAAAGCGATGTTTGACTACAGTAATAATCTAGGTGAAGTTAAATTATCTTTAAAATTTATTAATAAAGTATTAAATGCTAAATTTGTTGATACCGAAATTGCCAAAAATACAATTCTTACAAGTGGCTTCTTTTATGGTATTAATACTGTAGTTTGTGATGATACTTATTGCATTATATCAATTAAGACTAATACTAATTCAGGCAACAAATCTGATGGTTTATATAAAAATAGCGATGCTGAGGTTGTTAAAACGGCCAATGGTTATGAGATAACTGATGAATATTATTATTATGAACTTGAATTTAGTGGGGCGATGAAGTTTGCTTTATATGATAATGCTTTTAAAGATACAACTTACTGTGAGACAACTATTTACGGTATGATTTATTCCGATTTTGATTTACCATCATCTTGCAAGCAAGATAGAACATTTAATAAAGTAAAATTTAACTTTGATAAAAATTATAAATTTATTAGCAAAGAAAATTTATAGGAGTTTTACAATGAAAAAAAGATTGTTTATATTTATATTATTTATGCTTTTACAGATAAAATATGTTAATGCTGCTTGCCCACTAGAAGATCAAGTGGCCGCTAATAATGCGGCTGGTTCCATAAATGCTGTTGCTAGTCGTCTCGAATATACATATGATAATTATGATGAGGAACACGATGAGCAGCAACAAGTTACAGCCTATACTGGTATGATATATGTTTATAATTTAACAAAGGATATTTATTTTGATATTGCAAACGATAACGGTAAAGAAACTTATACCTATGCGGATGATGTTGATGGCGCTATTGCCATTTCTACTGGGTCCATGGCTGTTGTAAAAAACTACACTATTTCTATTTATAGTTCTAATAAAGATTGTGGCACTTCCCCCATTAGAACTATCGATTTAACCTTGCCACGCTACAATCCTTTCTATGGTTATTTAAGGTGCCAAGATTATCCTGATTATTATTATTGTGGCCAATTTTTAAATGCCGATTTAATAACCGAAACTGATTTTATGAACGGCTTAGATGAATATGCTAAGACTCATAAAAAAGAAGATGAAAACAGAAGAGAAGGTATAATTGCAAATACTATTCAATTTATTAAAAAATACTGGTATCTTCTAATAATCATTATAGTTGTTATAATTATTATTACTGTAGGAATCAAGAAATATAAGGAAGAAAAAAGAAAGAAGGAAGTGGTTTAAGATGAAAAAAGTAGGTAGATTACTTTTATTACTATTTGCAATATTCTTTTGTAATTTAGAAATTACCTTGGCTGAGGATCCTGAAACTTATGAATGTTATCTGAAGTTTAAAGTATCTGATGTTAAAGAAAAGACTATGAGTATTAAAAGTATTATTAGTCAGTGCTATGACCATCCTTTTGTTGCGGGTGCTAACGGGACTTGGAAAGTTATTTATTCTAACAGTAAGCACATGTTTGTTAATACTAAAACGAAAAGTGTTAAATTTTCTAAATTAAATGATTTAGAAAAATCTGAAAAACAATATGAGTGGTACGGTGAAATAGTTAGAATCGGTTATGAATCTACTACTAATAATTATGATTATCGTTTGCATTTAACATTCCTTGAAGATAGCCAAATTAATGGTAATGGTAAGTGTTGTCGTAATCTTACTAATAATGGCACTAATTATTATTGGGACCTTACGGGTAATTCGAGTTGTAATACCGTAAGCGATGCTACTAGTCAAGATGCTTGTCTTATGAAAAATGGGACTGACTCTGCTGAGGAAATAGAGGACAAAGAAGTGTGTATTTTAACTGGAAAAAAATATCACTGGGGCAAACTTTCGTCTATAACTTCTGGTTCTAAAGAAGTACCTAATTTATCTAAAGAAGACTGTAATACTAAAATGAAAGAACAAGCTACCATTGATAATATCGAGGGCAATGCCAAAGTCGAGGAAGCTAATAAAAATATTGAATCAACGACTACGGATAGTAGCATTACTGATACTGGCGAAAGTGCTTGTAAGGATTATAAAATTATTCGTGTTAGAACTTATAATCCGAAGTCTAGTAATGCTAACACTTCAATTTTAAATACTACCAGTGATTATTTTAAATCACCAGTTACAAAAAATTCGGACCTTAGTTATTATAATGTTTATAAAGCATATTGTGCTGATAATGGCGGTCAAGAAAATGTTTCTTCTTTCTGTATTGATCCAGGTTTAACCGGACCTACCGAAACTCCTGTAAATTATATCGTAAGTAAAACAATTAGCCCTAATACTCCGTTTGGCAAAGGGGTATATCGTCTATATTCTCACTGGTATAAAAATGAAACCGGTCGTGCAGAGATTTTAAAAGGCTTCAATCCAAGTATTGGTCAAGTTAAGAAAAATGGAAAAAATCAAGGTAGCATAAGTGAGGACACAGTAAAAAATGATTATATCGATTATATTGTTAATAATGTTGCTCGTCTTTTAGTTTATAATTACGGCAAAAATGATAATCCATCCATTTCCTTCGAATGTGATACCAGTGGTAACAAGAATAGATGTTCAAAAAATGGTTGGGCAGGTAAAGAAATAGGGTATTATAGTGTTAATGATTTTCCTGATTCTTCGGCTACAACTGAATATTCAAGAGATATTCTTAGACGAATATGGAATGATGTTAAACAATATATTGCAGATGATAAAAATGATTCTCAAGCTGAATCTAGCAATGTGGTAGCCAGTAGTAATTGGATAATTCCTATTAAAAAATTTACAAAGTTAGTTGGGGACTTCCGTAGTGGTTCTTCAATGGGGCGCTATTGTAATTATGTAAAAGGTGATGGCAAATATAGTGCTGAAGCTTTTGCTAGAAATGAAGCTGAAAATATTCACAAACATAACGGCATTGATTTTACGATAAACCCTTCTGAAGTAGGTAAAGTCGCCGTATATGCTGCCCAAACCGGTATTGTCAAGTACGCTGGTAATCATGGCAATATGGGAAATGCGGTTGTAATTATTGTTAAAACCGCCGATGGTAAAGAATTAAGAACCAGATATTTGCATTTAGATAGTATCGATAAATCAATTAAGAGTAAAGCTGCTGCCAAAAATGAAGCAGATAAGATTGTTCAAAAGGGCGAATTTTTAGGGTATGTTGGTAATACTGGAGATTCGAGTGGGCCTCATTTGCACTTTGATATATCAAGTAACGATGTGAAAGAAGATAAATGGGAAACAGGAAGCACTCTTTATAGTCCAAGAGACTATTTGCCAATGAGTAACATAGAAATATGTAAACAAAGTAATTGGCAACAGAATACTCCTGATATTGAGGCCTCCTCAGATGCCTCTAGTGAAGAAAAAGTAAGATCAATTAAATTTGAATTAGAAGAAGTATCAAGTGGTCTAACTAATAATAATCAAGGGTTTGAAGCCCAATTTAAAATTCATTTAAGTAGTGTTGGTGATACTAACGATATTGAAGCATTAAATTATATTACTGATGCTAATAATCCTCATTGGTCTATATCGGCAACAACAGATACCGGTGAAAGTTTAAATGTTGATAAAATTGAACAATTAACAGGATTTCAAACCGATGGTACCACTAGAGATGCAGAGTTTAAAGTAACTAGCAATAATGCTTTAGTTGGTGTATCTTCTAAAGCTAAAAAAATAAAATTAAAGTTTAATATTGAATATCGTTCTCCATATTCTATAAGTAATATATTATTATTAACTTCTACTGGTGGTGGTAATGAAAATGGTAAATATCAACGCTTTTTAACCTTTTTAAATGGTAATATTGAACTCTCAAAGACTTTGCCAATTGATATTGCTAATGTAGAAAAAGACCAATGTAATCCACTGTTTTCACTAACTTGCATGCCTATAAATACTGTTTCTTACTTAATTGAAGGAACACAATCACCAGAAATATTTAATCAAGTAATGAATGGTATTGATTCAGTAGATAGGCTTACTAGTGTAGTTCAAAATTCAACAGCATTACTAGAAAAATTAAAAAATTTTGATTTAAATGTCAATGATATCTTATATATAGGTAGTCTAGCTTATAATATAACTGATGACTTAAAACATCTTAATTCAATTAGAAGTCAACTTACTAACCTTCTAAGTTCTAGCGAATTTGATAATAATACGACAGCCAAAAATTTAAAAGCAGCCTTACTTAGCGATAAAATAATAAATAAAAACGAGACTTCTGAGGAAGTAAAATATAAATGTGGCTTTATTTTTAAAATATGGAATTGTAAAAAAACGGTTAATAATGTAGAAATTTCGGAATCGGATCCAGATTATACTAAGGATGAATCTCAAGCCTTTATTGATTTTATTGGTAATATAAATTCTTTACTTACTGATGATAAAATTAATTATCAGACTCTTAAAAATGAACTAAATCAAATATATGAAGCTACCAAAACCAATGGAACAATAGTTGATAATTATACTAAGGGTTTCGTTGAAACAATCTTTAATCTTGTTAAAGAAGTAAAAAATAAAGATACTTTGAAACATGTTTTAAATGGACTAACAGAGTTTGGTAAAAGTGTAACTGATGGTACTATTTTAGAGAAAAAGCCCTCATTAGACTCAATTCGTAATTTAGCTCAAAATATGTCTAGTGCTATTCAAGGAACATTACAAACTGCAACTTCTAGTGTTGGTAATATTATTGATCAGTTGAAAAGCATCTCCTTAAAGATTCCAAATGCTAGCGTTAATGATTTATCTGATATAATGAATTTATTTACTAAAGCTACTACAACCGATTGGGAACATTGCATTATTGGTAATACTGATCCCGATGGTAATGCCTATGAAGTACAAGGTCAAAACATGTATTGCTCAATTAGTTGTAAAGAAGATTATGCCTTCAAAATGCCTGGTAACTTGGGCACTGCTTATGTCGGCCAAAACTTAACGACAAATTTAGATAATATATATCAAGCAACTGTTGGCATTGCTGGTCAAAGAACTTGTGTTACGACTGCTATCGATAATGATGCCTATGTTCGTGATGCTTTTGATAAAAAGCAAGAAATTGTTGAAAAATATAATGAAATAATGAAAACATACAATCAACAAAACGAGTTATTAAATAATAATAATGGCGAGATTGTTGCTGCTCATCAAACTGGAATAGGCAATTTTGGACAGACAGAAATCGAGAATTTAAAAAATGCTATTGAAAAAAAATTAGGAGTAATATTTCAAGATTCTGTTAAAGAATTCGTTAACAATTTAGTAGCGCCTGATGTTTCACCGGAAGAAAAAAACAGAATTTCTTCTCAACTTATTAATGAAGCAGCAGATGTTATAAAAGGCATTGGAGGCAGTATATTATCTCAAATAATGTCCGGTGAGAAGAATATTTCTCAATTATTTACTAAGGAAGAAATGACCACCCTATTAACGGAAGCTTTTAAATCAAAAATTGATGAATACAAAGAAAATTTTAAACCCGCATTAGAGAAAGCTGTAAATTATTTTATTAGTCATATTGGGGAAGTAGCATCCGATAGTGTGTTGGCTCTGGCGGGTGATGCTGCTAAATTAGGTGTAGCCTTTGGTCTTGCGACGGCTTGTCATAGTGCTAAGCTATTAAATGGTTTCCCCGTTGTTGGAAATATTTTAGCAGCCGCTATTGAAGGCGTTTGTGAAGTATATGCATCGGTTACAACGGCTGTTGTACCAGCATTATCTGCAGCATCTCAGTGGAGTGGAGGACTTTTCTTAGGATATTATAAACCAGCCAAAACTAGTTATGATTTTCAATACGGAGTTTATAGTTACGGAAACTTACCAGCAGAAGGCTTACTTTCTTGTAAAAAAGAATACGAATTTAAAAATGATGATAATTATTATACTAATGTTTTAAATGGAGATATTGTTTGCGTTGGTACTGATTCTGGCAAAGGTACACTAAAAGGTAACGAAATATTTATTCCTGTTTTAGAGCCAGGATCATATAACCCAAGTTTCTTCTCCTTTGGTATATTCATAGATTTTGTTAAATTTGGGCAAGGCATTGCCAAAATACAAGAGCTGTCCGCTAAAATACCGGAGCTATTAACTGATATTAGTGGTTTTACTTCGGGAAGTCTAACCGATTTAATTGGAACATTAGCTAATCCTAATCTTTCAGCCTTAAACCAAATCAAGAATTATGCAACAACTAAAGATGCTAATGGTAAAACAAAATTAAATGTTGATACTGATAACATGCAAAAATTATTCCCTGCTATTTTTAACTATATATCCGCAAATGCTAGTTACGCATCATCGGCTTTAACTGAATTAATAGATATTAGCATGAATGCTGTATATAATCTTCTTGGAGGATTAAATCCTTATTTTGCATCGCTTGCTGATGTTAATAACACACTATTAGATCAAAAGCAGGAATATAATGATCTTAGAACCGATCTATCTAAACTAGCCCAAAATATGCATGACTGTACGGTTTGGGAAAATAGTTTTTCATTTGATCCTAAAGTAACATTTACTTATGGTTATCGCTACTTTGGCGCTGTAAAGTCATCCACTACCGAAACCGTTAATTTAGAAATGATAAATAAACAGGAACAACCGGAAGAGGTATATTATTACTGTGATTCTGATGTTAAAATTAATGATATTCAGTCTTTGAATACCATATTTAAAGGTAAATGTACAACATCTGATGGTATTATTGGTGGGATTTTGTCCGCTTTACTTGGTGATAACGAAACATTTGGAGCAATCAGTTCATTTATTCATGATAATTCTGGTGTTATTAGATCATTTATGAAAAATGATAAAGTAAAGCAATACCTTGGCAATTATTACAATACCATTTGTGTTTTTGGGGGCGAAGACCTATGCGTTAGTTCCAAAGATGATGAATTAATTACTGGCATTCCTGGTGATATCGTTTATCAAATGACTGAAAACGCTTCACTTAAGGATACCATTGCAAGAATTCAAAATAGTTTTACTCAAAATTCAAAAGATTTAATCAATTCTGTTATAAGTGGCAAAATAATAAGCGATTTTATAAGTGCAATTTCTACTAATTTCCGTTATGGTCCATCTAGAAAAGATGAAATGTCTTATCGTAATGTTGGCCGTGTCGTTAGAATCTCTAGATATGGTAACCCAGGTGTTTCTATCTCAGGAATCGATACACTTCGATTTGCGGAAAATATGGTAACTTATGTTGCTAACTATCTAAATGTACCTAAAAATACGATAGTAACCAAAATTTATGATGCAATTACCTCTATAAATGGTGGCGGTTCTCAAAAGTTTGTTTATTTTAGGTCTAGTAAACCATACTTTACATACTCTAATAAAGGAATATATACATCAAGCACTAATAGTTCTGATAAGATACCTGTTGATTATGGGGATAAAGCTCTATTTGATGATAAAATTTCTTCTGGAATTAAAAATGCAGATGGAACAGAAGCAGCAAAAACTCCAACTGGTAAGGTTTATCCTATTGCCTTATCAACAACTCCAGGCACATATTTTTATCGATTAACTATTAATAATATAGGTCAATATTACAATAACAATTTTGCTTTAGGTCGAATAGTAGATGACAATGGTTATATTAATGGTATCATGGAAAATAAATATGTTTGTTCATATAAAGTTGAAACGGCAACTAATAATTGTGATCCGAGCGATCCAGAATGTTCTGATAATTGTGATCCCAATGATCCAGAATGTTCTGATAATAATCCAATCTGCTCTGATTTAATAGAACAAGCAAAAGATGTTTGTAAAACTAAAAATGGTGAATATTTTAAAGATTTATATCATAGTGCCGCTAAAGATTACTATAATACAGATAACAAGGCCAATTGGACTAATTGTATAAATAAGTTATTAGAAAATAATAATACAACTTGTTGTGATTACATAAGTTCGGATATTCCTGATACTGCGGAAGAAATCTATAATCAAGTGTGCTCAGGTAGTAGTTGTCCTCCTGGAGATAGTAGTTGTTCTAGTAAACCTGATGGTAATTGTAAAGGCTTCCATCTTCTTGCCTGTGTAAATTCTAATGAAGAAGTTTGCAAAAAATTAAACCAAAACACGACATCAAAGGATTATAATGTTACTGAAAGTGGTCAAACAGCTTTAATTAAAAATAATGGTGGTTTAGAATTTTATACCAAAGTTGTTTCTAATTACAATTTATTCCCTAATGGCATTGATGCTAAAGGCGATAACTGGAAAGATACTACTTCTGGTAATGAAGCTCGTGATGAAAATAATAAACCAGTTAAACAAAAAATTTCTAGCATAATTAGTGATATTGAAAGTAAAGGCGATAGTATTTATGATGATGACCCTGAATACTATATTGAATTAAATAGTGCTTGTATGTCCAAGATAAAAGAATATAATAATCATCAAGAAATTAATGATTTAGGTTTCGGTGATTATACTGGTGGTATTGAAAACTTAGCAACTAGAAAATATCGTAGTGAATTCTTAAAAGACTTAGAAACTAATTCTGAGTATCAAGATTGCGCTAAGATGATTCAAAATAACTTAGATTAAGAAAGGATGATAGAAAATGAAAGAGTCCTACTGGGGTTACTGGCTAGTAATGCTTGGTATCATGGTAGTTGGTGTTATGTTACTTGTTAACAGCACCACTACCGGTACTACCCACGATTATTATGAACTAAAGGAAACCGCCTCGGCCTCTATGGTTGATGCTGTTGACTATTCCTATTATCGTTTATATAGTGATATTCGTATTGATAAGCAAAAATTCATTGAAAACTTTCTTCGCCGTTTCTCAGAATCAGCAAGTATGACTAAAAAATATGCTATTGGTTTTTATGATATTCACGAAGTACCACCTAAGGTTAGTATTAAAATATCAAGTAGTAGTAATACCGTCAACATTGCTAATCAAGCTAATCAATTTGATTTAGTTAATAAAATAGATATGATTTTAGTAACGGGAACAAAAGCTGAAAAAATAGAAGGAAAAGTGTCTCTTTGTCCAACCGTCGATTTTAATATGAATTTAGCTAAAGCCATTCAAAAAATTTTCAAAGGCCAAACTGTGTCTGATTTTTCACCAAACTTAAATAGTCGTTTAAAAGGACAACTTAATAATTTTAGTAATTTAAAGGCATGGTATTTGCAAAATCGTAGTTTAGATAATGATGAGAAGTATTTTTTAGAATTTAAAGTAGCTTTTTATCTAGACTTTGAAAATGCATTTGCCCAAATAGGAATAACTGAAAAACAGGTTATAACCTTTGATCCGACCTATGCATCGGAAAACGACTTAGGTATCATAGGGCAGGCTAAAAATTTAGGCTGGTTAAGCTTTGATGCTAATCGCAGTTAAAGATATGTAAAATTCTTGCATATCTTTTTTTTCTGTGTTATTTTACTTTTGGTGATATCATGCAAATAATTAAATATACTAAAAAAGGTTCTAATAAATATGAACTTACGCTAAAAGATAATACTAAACTAATTTTATATACTGATCTTATCTTAAAATATAATCTTTTAATAATAAAAAAAATAGATGATAATATTTTAAAAGAAATATACAATGATAATTTAAAACTAGATTGTTATTATAAGACCATAAAGTATTTAAAAAATCAAAAATGTACTAAAGATATAAAAAATTATCTAAAGGATTATCCATCTAATATTACTAGCTATGTTATATCTAGATTAACAAAAGAAGGATATTTAAATGATAATAATTATATTAAATCTTATATAAATACTAAAATAAATTTAAGTAACGATGGCTATTATAAAATATATTATGCTTTAAAAGAAAAAGACTTAGATGATAATCTTATCAAAGAATCTTTAGATGTTATTGATGATAATACTTGGTTAGAAAAGATAAATAGGATTATAAATACTAAATTAAAAAGTAATACTAAGTATAGTAATAAAGCTTTACTTAATAAAATTAAGATTTATCTTAAAACTTTAGGTTATCAAGATTATTTAATTAATACTTCTTTAGGTAATATTAAACTTGATAATTCCAAAGAAGCTGAAAAGTTAAAAAAAGATTATGAAAAACTGTATAACAAATATAAAAATAAGTATGATAAATCTAAACTTAGTTATATCTTAACTGGTAAATTATATCAAAAAGGTTATGATATTGAGAAGATTAAAAATATAGTAGGGAAGTAATAATAATTTTAAAAGACCATAAAAAAAACTATCAAGAAATTAATTCTTGGTAGTTTTTACATATTATTTACTAGATGAATTAGATGAGTTAGAATTTTTACTTTCTTGAATCTTTAGAAGGGAATTTTGAATATAGTTAGTATAATTTGTATTTAAATCATCATCAACAATATCCATACCATATTCTTTTCTAACAGCTTGCATTGATTTAATGTAGGCTTCTTGATTTTTAATTAAATAATCACTTACTAAAGCATCAAGAATTTTATCTCTGACATCATCTAGACTAGCTTTTTCTTTTGTTTCTGTACGATATACTAAATGATATCCTAATTCGGTTTCTACAATATTAGATGAATATTCACCATCTTTTAACTTGTAAGCTTCGGTAACAAGTTTATCGTAGTTAGAACCTAGAGTATCTGTATTGATAAATCCTAAGTTACCACCTTCGTTTTTAGAAGAATCATCGTTAGAATATTCTTTTGCTAGTTCGCTAAAAGTATCAGCAATCTTACTCTTATCAGCAGCTTTTAATTTATCTAATGCTTCTTGAGCTTTAGCTTTAGCTTCATCTTTAGCTTTAGTCTTATCTTCATTAGAAGCATCAGAGGCATAGTTAACACTAATTAGAATATGGGAAACTTTAATATCCGGTTTAATTTCATCATTATAATATTTTTTGATTTCTTTTTCACTAATATTATTTTTAGCATAATCCTCAGCAGCCTTATTTTGGAGGTTACTTAAGTAAACATAATTCTTATACTCATCAATAGTTTGATATCCAGTATAACTTTGTATCGCTGCAAGTAATTTATCTCCAAATTGTGATTCTAACTGACTCATAATAGACTCAGTACTTTTTTTTGCTTCATCTACATAATCACTATATTTCTTTTCTAAAATAGTTTTATCAATCATATTAAGAATAACTTCGGTACCATATTTACTCTTTAGTTCACTATAGAAATCATTAATACTAATTTTAACATCATCTTTAAATGTTACAATGGCTTGATCTCCATTTTCTAGTGTTGGTATTGTTTTTTTCCCACAACCACTAAGTAATGTCATGCTGGCAAGACTAAGTGCTACTACTTTTTGTATTTTCTTCTTCATTTTTAATCTCTCCTCTAAAGCATTATAGCATATTTGCAAGAAGTGTTACTACTAGTTTTCTTTATTTTGCTTAAATTTTGCTTAATTTCCGGGCTTTTTTATTATACTTTTACTTTTGGAAAACGGTTAGAGCAAGTTTTTAATTCTTTTTTTGCTCTTTTTGAATTCTTTCTACTTCTTTAACTGGTAAGTTTACAGCCATGGCAATTTGTTCGGGAGTTAATCCAAGCTTAGCTGAGTTTTTAATTATTTCTTTCTTAGAAGCAAGAGCTCCTTCAATTTTTCCATCATTGTGCGCAAGTTTGATGTCAGTATTCTTGAGCTTTTTTTTCTCTTCTTCTTTATTAACATACATTAATTCTTCAAAAATATTAGAATGTTTTTCCATAAAACAATATCACCTCATTAATTATTTGAAAATATTTTTATTAAAATTCTATTTTTCTACGGGAACATTAATAGCAAATTCTTCTTGAATTTTAATTACTTCTTTTTCTGACATGTTAACAAGATCAGCTATTTGCGTGGCAGTTAGTCCCAGCTTAGCCGAGTTTTTAATCGTTTCCTTCTTAGAAGTAAGTTCACCTTCTTGACGAGCAATATTAATATCGGTATTCTTAAGCTTTTGCTCTTCTTCTTCCTTATTAACATACATTAATTCTTCTTCTATACTAGAAAATTTTTCCAT
>CAKOMH010000032.1:0-17333 GCA_934096595.1 uncultured Bacilli bacterium
TACCACATAAATCCGCTTATTTCCATAAAAATTTGTTAGTTAAAAATCAAAATCATGGTCAAAAATATGGTCAGAAAAATATTTACCAAGCCTAGGTAAACACTGGCTTTGAAGCACTTTTTGTAGTCAATTAAATTAAACTTATTATGGTCAAATTTATGGTCAAATGGCCCTTGAGACCAGTGTTCACCTAGGCCTTTCATAGAGTTTTAACCTCTATGAAAATTTAACAAATTTAAAATCCAAATTTCGACAAAATATTCTTGTTCTTAAAAGTATGATAGTAGTAAGGACAATGATTTATGAAAAGGTTTAATAAAGATAAATATTTAAGAAAATTAAAGTTTAAAAGGTATTGGCAGACTAATTCTAGATACTTTTATATAGGTATACCTTGTTTATTATGTTTAGTACTAGGTATTTATTTTGCTTATTCTAAATTCTTTGTATCTAGTGAAGAAGAGGTAATAAGAACAACTGTTGGTGAGTTTATCTATGGTGATATTATTATGACTCCTTATATAGATGGAGAGTATTCAAGTACTTTTCCCGAAAAGAAAACTGGTATTAATGTAGAAAAAGTAGTATGTGATAATGGCGTTACAGCTTCTTGGGACGAAGATAAATGGGGATTATATGCAACTAATTTAAGTAAAAGAACAAAGTGTAGTGTTTATTTTGTAACGCCTGCTAGTTGTGGCATTAATGATAATGTTAGTTGCATTAATTCCCGAGAAGGCCTTGCTACTTTAGCAAATGAAGTTAATAATGGTGATAATAAATCTGGTAAAATAATCTATTTAACAAGTGATTTAGATTTAGGTGGTAAGTTCGATAGTGACGGTAATGCCTTAGATGGTAATATTAGTTGGACACCAATAGGTACTGATAGTAATTCTTTTTCTGGCACATTTGATGGTAATGGGCATATTATTAGCAATATGTTTGTTAATAGACCAAATGATAATAATAATGGATTATTTGGGGTTACAACTAATAGTGATATTAAAAATTTAGGAATAATATCGTCATATATAATCGGCTATAGAATGCAAGGATCGTTTAGCGGTACCGGTGGAAAAATATATAATTCTTATAGTTTAGCAACTGTTAAAGGAATTTATTCTAGAACAGGTGGAATGTGTGGAATAAATTGTACCATTACCAATTCATATAACGGAGGTACTGTAATAAACGGAAATGAGGATTTAACTGGAGGCCTTTTATCGGCGTGGGGTACAGTAAAAAATTCATATAATTACGGTCCAGTTACTTCAAGTGGCGACTCAGTTGGCGGTATTGTTGGCTGGATGGGAAGCGCTATAAATACTTATAATCTGAATACAGTTAGTGCTATAGACGGTGCTACTGGAGGCATTTTAGGCTGTGGTGATAATAAGTCGTCAGTTATAAATAGTTATAATTCTGGAAAATGTAGTTTTTGTGGCATTTTGGGTTATCAGTATGGTAAAAATTCTTATTTAGAAATGGATATGATATTTAAAAATAATCATTATACAATTAATGGTTCGGAATATGGCATATTTAAAATAAAAAGTAATTATAATTCTGAACCTTTATCTCAAGATGAAATGCCTAGTGTAATATCAGTAATAAATGGAGATAATGCTTTTGTAGAAGATACTAATAATATAAATAATGGTTATCCAATATTAAAATGGCAAGCAGAAAGAGAGAATAATTAATATGAAAAAGATAAGTATATTATTAGTTATTATATTCTTTATAAGTATTATTATATTATCAGTAAATAGTAATAATAAATATTTAGTTAAAGAAGAATCTCTTGCTACTTTTATAGATGGAGAAAAAACTGATAGTTTTCCTGCTAAAGGAACAGTAGTTTTTTCTAAAGCTGAATGTGATAATAATACTAAAATTTATTGGGATAATGATACTTGGGGTTTATATGTTACTAATTTAAGTGAAAAAGTTAAATGTAATTTATATTTTAAAACTTTAGAAAATGCCGTAACTAAGATTACCAATTTAGCAAGTACCGACACAGTTAATATGGCAACAGATGATCCAGATAATAATGTCAGATATATAGGAGCCAATCCTAATAACTATGTTTATTTTAATTGTGATGATTATAATAATCAAACTAGTGATACTTGTGAATTATGGCGTATTATAGGCGTATTTAATAATATTGAAAAAGAAGATGGAACCAAAGAGAATCTTATTAAAATAGTAAGAAATGATAGTATAGGTCAGTATTCTTGGGATAATAAGGATAGTACTACTGGTGCCGAAAATAATAATGGATCCAGTAATTGGGTTAATGCTAGATTAAATTATTTATTAAATCCAAATTACGAAAACGAAAAAAATGGTGGTTCATTGTATTTTAATTCTGAAGCAGGTATGTGTTATTTAGGAGAAAATAATGCAACAGTTAAATGTGATTTTTCAAAAACAGGTTTAAAAGATGATATAACTAGAAATCTAATACAAAGCGTGGTTTGGAACTTAGGCGGATTATCATCATCTTCAGAAAAGATGATTACTTCCAGTCTTTATAAAGCAGAACGGGGAAACAATGTTTATAAAAATAATTCTATAAGTTGGACTGGAAAAATAGGACTGATTTATCCAAGTGATTATGGTTATGCAACTGCTGGTGGAAATACTGTGAATAGAAAACTTTGCATTTTAAAGGAGTTAAATGAGTGGAATGAAACAGATTTTAACGATTGTAAATTAAATGATTATCTTTATGAAAAAAAATTCAACCAATGGACGATAACACCAGAAATAGATACTAGTTGGGGAGTGTATCTTGTTTTTGCTACTGGTAATGTTGGAGAAAATGATATTGGAAACATTCGTCCAACTCTTTTTCTAAAATCCAACATATCTATTGGATTAGGAGATGGCTCTTTAAATACACCATACCAATTAGGAATCTAACTATTCTAAAAAGAAATAATCATCATATAATTAACTGGTGATTACATGAATACAGATATAGCAAATTACTTAAATAATAAAAAGTCTAATGAATCAAATAATAAGATTTATCATTACTTATCTAATCTTTTAAGTAAATTTCTTCTTAGTATCATTTTCTTAATGTTAAGTATTATCTTAATAAAAAGTAATAATAATATTAAAAATTTTTATGAAGAAGATATCTTAAATAAACAAATTAACTTTACTAAATTTAATAACCTTTATACGAAATACTTTGGTAATATCTTACCTGATTATACTGTTCCTAATGTACCAACTCAGATAGCCTCTAATACAGAATTTGATTATACAAATGGAACTCCTTATCTTAATGGTACTAAATTAGAAACTATAGAGAACTATCCTGTTCCCATAATTACTAGTGGTATCATAGTTTTTTTAGGTAATAAAGACTCCTTAGGACCTACTTGTATTATTCAAGGTGTAGATGGGGTTGATATCTGGTATTCTCATATTGATACTTCATCATTAAATCTTTATGACTATGTAACAGAAGGTAAAATCTTAGCGCCCACTGAGGGTAATTACTTTTATCTAACCATTGATAGTGATGGAACCTACTTAACTTATGATACCTATAAATCTTGATATTACAACTATATCTTTATATCTTCTAATGTGTCTAGCTGGTGATTTTAAAAGAGTTATTTTAACCTTTATAATCATTATTCTTCATGAGACTGGACACATTATTTTTTTAAAATACTTTCAAGTTCCTATAACTAAATTAACTATCTATCCCTTTGGGGGTCTTATTAAAACTAATAAATTAATTAACTTTTCTCCTTTAAAAGAACTATTAATATCATTAGGAGGTATTCTAAATCAACTTATTTTATATTTAATATTTTATTTTTTATATAAATATAGTTTTATTAATACTTATACCTATAACTTATTTTTATCTATAAATACTAGTTTAATTATTTTTAATATTATTCCTATATATCCTCTAGATGGTTATATTATCTTAAATAGTATTTTTAATATATATATACCTTATTTAAAAAGTAATATCTTAAGTATTATTATTTCTATTATTACTTTAATTATTTTTATCTTATATAGTTATAATTGTAAAATAAATAGTGTCTTTGTTATATCTTTTTTAGTTTATAAACTATATATTTATTTAAAAGAGTATAAGTACATTTATAATAAGTTTATATTAGAAAGAATGATATATGATATTCCTTATAATAAAATTATTTATAAATATAAGTATAGTCCTTATTATCTTAAGTTAAGTAAGTATTATTATTTTAATTATAAGAGTGAAAAAGAAGTAATAGATAATATTTATAAGAATTATTTAATTAATAGATAAACTAAAACAAGGCATCGATTTAAAATGTTTTTTTTACATATATTATAGATTTTTAGCCATACTAATAATTAAACCTTTTTCATAGAGTATGCAACTCTATGAAAGCTAACTTTCGGGTCTTATTTTTAACTTATATATTAAATATACCATAGTTTTTAGGCTTTTTAAAGAGGATATTTTTAATCTTTATAGTCAAATTTCTAGTCAGAATATATTAGTTCAATCCCTGTATTTATAGGGCTTTGCAAGCTTATTAATAGTCAAATAAATTAATTTTATTATAGTCAAAATTTCTAGTCAAATTATTATTAATCTTAGGTAAATACGGGTTTTGTAACCTGTTTTTCATAGAGTTGCATACTCTATGAAACCGAAAATGCGTTATTTTGAGTTCCAAACGCACATATTTAGGTAATTATTTCTAAGAAAATGTAAATAATAAAAGTAGTTAGGATATTTGATATGCAAAAGAAAAGTAAGATTAGTATATTTATTATTGGATTAGTTATAGTTTTAACAAGTATAGGTTTATCTTATGCTTATTGGAAAACTACTATAATGGGTGATAAAGGTAATAATGTTACCTCTGGTTGTTTTAATGTTGAGATGATTAATCAAAAAGATGAAATAACTTTAGGTAGTACTTTTCCCATAACTGATGCTGAAGGTTTAAAATTAAAACCATTTAGTTTTACTTTAAAGAATACTTGTACAATCTTTGCTCATTACTATGTTAATATGGAAATGTTAGAGGGTACTACTTTAAATAGTAAGTTTGTAGCTGTAAGAGTTAATAATGAAGCTATTAATACTTTAGATACTTATAAAGTAGCAAATACTACTATTAATACTTCAACAGAATCAAGAACGATTGCCGAAGGTTATTTGGGAGCTGATGAAGAAGTAGATTATACGGTATCATTCTGGATGGATGAAGATGCTACAATTA
The DNA here is from genome assembly GCA_934096595.1 of uncultured Bacilli bacterium. Classification (GTDB taxonomy): domain Bacteria; phylum Bacillota_I; class Bacilli_A; order RF39; family UBA660; genus CAG-605. The sequence continues at coordinate 5,277 of CAKOMH010000032.1, forward strand.
ATGATGATGTTATGAATAAAGTCTTTAAATCTAAAATAGTTATTAATTCCGAACCTGGTAAGTATGATCCGGTATCGGCTGGTTATGATACATTACACGATGCGATACTTGCTAATGAGTATCAAACTACTCCAGAAATAGCTAAGACTAAGATTGCTAGTAAACAAGAAGTTGATTTATCAAATACTGCACCAGCCATTAAGTGGGTTGAAAAAACCGGGGAAAATGTTTCTTTGAATTCTTTAAAAATAGCTTCTTCCTCAATAAAAATTGACAATCAAACTAATAATTTAACACAGAATGATACTAAATTAAAGTTTTATACCTCTTATGAATTTAATGAGGCTACTGGTAAATATATCTTATTAAATCCAGTGGTTGTTGATCCAACAGAACTATCTTATGAAAATACGAATAATTATTATTTTCATTCAGAAAGCACTTACTATAACAAGGATTTAAATAAGCTAATGACAAGCAATACTATTGAAGATTTAAAAATTTATCAAATTCTAGGTGCGTCAAAAACTCAAGGGAAAACAAAGTGGAACAACACGAACTATGATAGTATTAGTTATAAATTAAATGCTACAGAGCTATTAGGAACAGAATTAGAAACAGATAAATCTGATAAAGGATTGTATCAAGAAACAGATAATTATGGAACAACTTATTATTATAGAGGTAATGTCAAAAATAATAATGTTTATTTTGCTGGTTTTTATTGGCAAATAGTAAGAATAAATGGAGATGGTTCCATAAGACTTATGTATAATGGGACAGAAAAGAATGCTACCGGAAGCAAGCAAAACATTGGAAATTCATCTTTTAATATAAAAAATGACGATCCTGCTTATGTTGGCTATATGTATGGAAATCCTGATGCTTCAACCTTTGATGAAGTACATGCAAATATAAATTCATCTACCATAAAAGAAAATGTTGATAAGTGGTATGTGAAAAATATAATAAATAATGGCTATAAAAATTATATTTCTAGTAATGCTGGTTTTTGTGGTGATAAAAGTCTTAATGGTGGCGATGGAGTTAGTAATAATGTATTTAGTTATTTTGGAGCTCACCAAAGGTATAAAGATAATTTGGCAACATTTACTTGTCCAAATATTGAGCGTGATCTTTATACTACTGTTGATTCAAATACTGGCAATAAAGCATTAGCCTACCCAATAGGGCTAATAACTTATGATGAATTAGTATTTGCTGGCATGGATTATAATCATATTAATAAATTATCATATGTATATTCTAGTCAGTTTTATTGGACAATGACACCTGCTTTTTTTGACAAAAATTTTGGCTATGCAAAAACTTGGAATCAATATGCAGATGGCTATCTTAGATATCTGAATTATGTTACAAGGGACTATGGAATAAGGCCTGTTATAAATTTAAAATCCGATGTAAAAATTGCTGGAGGAACAGGGATTGCCAATGACCCTTATGTGGTAGATACAAATAATTAAGTAACTGGGGCCTTAAAAAATATAAATATTTTAGTATGGTTTATTTATAATTCTCTTATCAAAAATGGCCCCAGTTACTTTTTAATGAATATAAAGGAGTTTAACTATGACAAAGAAAAATATAATGTTTTTAAGTATATCTTTAGTATTAATAATATTACTAGGAATAGGAGTATCTTATTCGATGTGGAATGTTAGTGTTAGTCAAGATACTAATAATACTGCTTATACTGAGTGCTTTGATTTATCTATAAATAATAAAGAAAATAATATATCTTTGGATAATGCTTATCCAATAAGTAATGATAAAGGTAAAAGTTTGACTCCTTATACTTTTACTATTACTAATACTTGTGATATAACGGCTCAATATAATATTAATTTAGAAGTCTTAAAAGATTCTACTTTATCTAGTAAATTTATTGATGTCATGTTTGAAGGTAATATAAATTTACTTAGTAGTTATGATTCTACGGATAAAGTAAATGCAAGTAGTATTGAAAGTAGAAAACTTACCTACGGCATCTTAAAATCTAGGGAAAGTAAAGATTATTCTTTAAGATTATGGATAGATTATAATACTACTTTAGAAGATTTAAATAATGAGATTAAAAATTTTAAATCAAAAATAGTAGTAGTAGGTAAACCTATAAATTATACTGGAGATACTGTATTTAATTTTGATTATACAGGTGGAGAACAAACCTTTATTGCACCAGTTTCTGGAACTTATAAAGTAGAACTTTGGGGTGCTAGTGGCAATGATAAGGCTACTTGGGATACTGCTGATAATTTTAGTGTTCTTAGAAATTCATATGGTTTAGGTGGATATACAAATGGAAAAATTTTTTTGAACAATTATACTAATTTTTTTGTATATGTTGGTGGAAAGAATGCTTACAATGGTGGTGGCAATGGTGAGGCACAGGGTGGTGGCGCTTCTGACATAAGAGTTGAAAATGATAATTTGTATTCTAGAATTATAGTAGCCGGTGGTGGCGGCGGCGGTTTATTTGGCGATGGTTCTACCCTTATTAGAAGAGGTAATGCTGGGGGTCTTGTTGGTTTTGATGCAGATTCAACTATAGATCCTGGACGAACCCTTGTTGGATACACGACTGGTTTTAGTGGACACGGTGGGACACAGTACTTTGGTGGCAAAACAGGTGAAAACGGATATGACAATTATAATGAAAGTATGAATGGTTCATTCGGTCAAGGTGGTGAGTACTTGAATACTGGTTCGTTAGATTATAGAGCTAGTGGTGGCGGTGGTGGCTGGTATGGTGGTGGCCATGGTAGACATCCAGGTGGAACTTGGCCAGGCGGTGGTGGTGGTTCATCATATATTTCTGGTCATCAAGGATGTTTAGCTGTTTCTTCAAACTCAAGTACTTCTTTAAAAAATGGTTGTACTAAAGATAGCAATTCTTTAGAATGTTCGATTTCTTATACAGGTTATTATTTTACTAATACTTTAATGATAGATGGTGAAGGATATAGATGGACTGATAAAAAAGAAGAACAAATAGGAATGCCATCACACTCAGATAACTCTGTGATAATGGGAAACTCAGGTAATGGTTATGCTAGAATAACCCTAGTAAGCATAGATGAATAGCTACTTAAGTAAAATATCATACACAAAATAATTTCCTTACCATAATATATAATGAGACTTATAAAAGGAGGGAAATTTATGAATAACGGATGCGGATGCAACGGAATGGGTCCTGCTATTATCTTAGTTTTATTTATATTATTAATTATCATAGTTGGAGCTTTTATTTAAGGTGATATTATGGAAAAGTGTGTAAAAAAGGATACTTGTCCTAATAAAACCAACCAAAACTACTTATTTATAATAGTTCTTTATATTTTACTTGCTATTATATTATCTAGTTTTATCTTTTATTAAAAGGGGAAAACCCTTTTTTTCTAATGCTTTTTTTGGATATTTATATTATAATGGAAGTGGTTAAGAAAGTAGGGCGTTAATATGGCAAAAAAGAAAAAGCGTAAAAATAGTGATGATAAGGCTAAGGGTTATAGTGTTGAACTTACTGGTCTTATAATTGTTTTAATCGGTATTATTGGTTTTGGTTTTGGAATAGTTGGCGCTATGATAAAGAAGTTTGCTATCTTTTTAGTCGGTGAATTTTGGTTTGCATTACTTATTCTTTTAGTAGTTATTGGTATTTTAATGTTATTTAGAAGAAACTTACCTAATTTTAAGTCGGCTAAATGGACAGGAATATTTATTTTACTTGCTGTTACTTTAGTTCTTGCCCATGCTACATTTATAAAGAATAATTATACTTTTGCTGGCGTTATTAATGCGACGAAAGATAATTATATGGAACGCATTGCCACCATTAATGGAACCGGTCCAATATTATCTAGTGGTCAAAGTTCCATAAGCGTTGGGGGCGGGGCTATTGGATCCATACTTGCTGGTGGTCTTGTTCAGTTATTTGGCTATATTGGAACCATGATTGTTATTTCTATTTGTGCTATATTTGGAATTGTCTTATTCTTTGATATTAACTTAGCCGAGGTTTTTACAAATATCAAAGAGCATATTGTTAATACTTTCTTTGAAAGTGATGATGACGATGAAGATGAAGAAGAAGATCTTGACAAGCATAGCGAGGAGGTACCAATTACCAAGGCTACCCCCCAAATTTCTGAAAATGATAATAAAGTCATTATTACCAGTGTTGATGAATTAAAACAGCGTCCGCAAGTGGAACAACCACGAGAAATTCCCGTTACAACTGGAGAAACTATCAGTGCCAGTGAACCGCAAGAAGAAAGGTTAGTCTTTGTTAATGATAATTATCGCTTACCGGATATTAATAAAATTTTAGATCCGATTAAAAAAGATAATAAGACTAATTCAACAGAATTTATTCGTAGTAATAAAAATATCTTAGAAAGAGTTTTAAAAGAGTTTGGGATTGAAGGAAAAGTAGTAGAAATTCATATGGGACCTGCGGTTACGCAGTATGAAGTACATATTCCCGCGGGCACTAAATTAAGTCGAATTGTCTCTTTAGATAAAGAAATTGCTCTAGGTATGGCGGCTAAATCGGTTAAAATAGAGGCCCCAATTCCAGGGAAAAACACAGTTGGTATTGAAATTCCTAATCCTGTTATTTCCTCAGTGCAAATTAAAGAAGTTATGGCTAATATTCCCCCAAATCAGTTGAAAGCTAAGATTTTAGTCTCTTTAGGTAAAGATATTATGGGTCGCGTCCAAACAGCAGATATTTCTAAAATGCCTCACCTTTTAGTAGCAGGTTCGACCGGTTCAGGTAAATCAGTTTGTATTAACTCATTCATCGCAAGTATTTTAATGCGTTATCGTCCTGATGAAGTAAAACTTATGATGGTTGACCCTAAAAAAGTTGAACTTTCTAATTACAATGGGGTTCCCCATCTATTATGTCCGGTTGTAACTGATCCTAAGAAAGCCTCTCTGGCTCTACAAAGAATAGTGGAAGAGATGGAACATCGTTATGACTTATTTGAAGAAAATGGTGTAAAAAATATTTCGGGTTATAATGAAATGATTGATAAATATAACGAAGATAATCCGGATGATAAAAAGAAACATATGACTTATATCGTTGTTATAATAGATGAGTTAGCTGATCTTATGATGGTGGCTTCAAAAGAAGTAGAAGATTCTATTATGCGTATTACTCAAATGGCTCGCGCGGCTGGTATTCATTTAATAGTTGCTACCCAAAGACCATCAACCGATGTTATTACTGGGGTTGTTAAAGCTAATATTCCATCACGTATATCTTTTGCCGTATCAAGTCAAATTGATTCCCGTACTATTTTGGATTGCTCAGGAGCGGAAAAATTATTAGGTAAAGGTGATATGTTATATTTACCAATGGGGGAAAATGCTCCTATTCGTATTCAAGGTTGCTTTATTTCCGATGATGAGATTAGAAGATTAATTGAGTATGTTTGCTCACAACAACAAGCTAACTATGATACTAAAATAACAGCTCCTAAAGAAGAAGATCATAATCCTGTATCTGGTGAAAAAGAAGACTATGAAGACCCTTTATATAATGAAATAGTAGAATTTGCTATTAATACTGGTAAAATTTCAGCATCATTACTTCAAAGAAGATTTAGATTAGGGTATAACCGCGCGGCTAGATGTATTGATTTACTCGAAGAACGAGGCATTATTGGACCAGCCAATGGTTCTAAACCAAGAGAAGTACTAGTTAAATTAGAACAAAAAACGCCAGAAGATTAGTTGTATTTTAATTAATAAGGGTAATATTATCAGGATGAATTTATAAATCTATAAATAATAAACATTACTTATATAAAGTGTTTATTATTTTTTTAAGTACTTATTGCATCAATATCAGTTAATTCAATTATTACTTCATCAATACACTCTAAATTATTAAGCTAAAATTTTTATAACTTTAGATGTTCTAGGTATAATTTTAATATAATCTTATTAAAAGTATGTATTATAAAGAGTACTGTTTTTTGAAAGTTTTAGGGATTTATCCTGGTAAAATGGTTGCAAATTTACTAGTTTTGTTCAAAATATGTTATAATCATAAGAGAAAGGCAAAATATGATTAGTGATATAGAATTAAAAAAATATTATGAGGAAATAAAAGTTAATTGGGAAAAATATTTAAAAAAAGATAGTGTGAAAATGCCTAATTTATCATCAGGTGGAAAATATACCATTAATTCATTGGTACTTACATATTTATACTCAAAACTAGGTCAAATAGTTTCCAAGCAGGAACTAACTGGATTTTTAAAATCAATGGGGATAGAAAGCAATGATGTTCAACAAGCCAGACATTTAGCACAACAATCTGGATGGTATATTTTATCAGGAACAAGGGGAGATAGTGAATGTAAAAAATTAGGGATTGCTCCTGGAGAGTATATGTTAAAAACAATTAAAGAGCCATACCCATCTTATAAGCAATTAAAAAGAACCGAATCATTAAATGCTGGGTGCTGGGATGAATTAAAATCTATGTATAATTATAGATGTGCGACTTGTGGTTCAAAAGAAGGAGAAAAAAATTTTTTATATCCTGCATCTATAACTACCTTACAACAGGGTCATAAAGATCCGAGCAAGCCATTAACGATTGATAATACAATACCCCAATGTCCATTTTGCAATAGGGCAAGTAGAAACTATTTTGTATTTGATAATAAAGGAAGAGTAGAGAAAATAAATGATCCCCAATTTGTTTTGAGATCAAGTAAAGATATACAAAAAGAAATGTTAAAATTATTGATTGATAACAATTATGAGTTTGCAATAAATTATATTGAAAATAAATAGAAAAAGAGAAATGCTATTCTTCTAGCATTTCTTTTATTGTATTTCCTATTTTTTCACCAAGAATCGGTGGAACAGAATTTCCAATTTGGATATGGATATCAGTTTTTGAACCTAGGAATTTGTAATTGTCAGGATAACTTTGAATTCTAGCGGCTTCTCTGGCAGTAAGTCCTCTATTAAGATAGGGATGAATGCATCTAGAAGAAGATATACATGCAAAATTTCTTGTTATGGTCATACCAGGCTCATTGGGATTTAGTCTTGCATAAGTATTACCATATCCAGAAGTAGGCATAAATTCTTTAGGCATAATATCTTGTACATCCCAAGCACTTTTACCTGTGGGGATGTATTTCATCATATTTTTGGCTTTTTCATTGTGAGTTGGTGGTTTATGATTTATTAATTCTGTAGCACCATTTCTAATTTTTTCTTGGTATTTATTTTGTGGCTTTTTTGCATACTTTGTTATTTCCTCAGTATCACTTTGAGGCAAGTCACCAATCGCATCCCATAGAGTTAGTGCTTTCTCATAACCAGCCTCACCAGTTAAAGAATGAGTCTTTTTTGGATACCTTATTTTTTTATCAGTTCTTGTACCTATAAAAATTATTCTTTCTCTTTGTTGCGGTACTCCATATTCAGCAGCGTTTAATAATCTATATTCAAGTTTGTATCCAATTTCCTGGAAAGAACTTAAAATGTTTTCTAATACTTTCCCACCTTCCATACTAAGAATACCTGAGACATTTTCCATAACAAAAAATTTGGGCCTAATTTCATTAACTATTCTAACATATTCTTTAAATAATTTGTTTCTTGGATCATCGATAAATCTTTTACCTAATGTAGAGAACCCTTGACATGGTGGACCACCTATAATTACATCTACATCACTTTTTGAATATCCTGTTCCTTCTAATAATTCATCTCCAGTAAGTTGAGCAATGTCTTTTACAATATATTTGACACTAGGATGATTTGCAACATATGTTTTACCGGCAGGTTCCCAGACATCATTAGCACTAATTATATTGAAACCAGCGTTACTAAATCCTGTTCCCAATCCACCTGAACCAGCGAATAATTCAACACAATTAAATTGTTTCTTGTTCATAATTTTACCTTCCTCGTTTTTTGTCATGATGTAAGTATCACCCGGTATACATTGTACCAAATTTCTAATAAAAAGTCTTCTCTTCGCAGGATAAATTCATAAAATCGCAAATACTAGGGATTACTCATATAAAGTGTTAATTATTTTTTCTATTTCATTACCAAAACCCATACTTATTACGAATCTTATTGAATTCATACTTAACTTTGATTGCTCTTTAAACAACTTCAATATAATCTTATCAAAAGTATGGGCTATAAAGCAATGCCGTTTTTTTGCAATTTTATGAATTTATCCTGAATGTTTTGATATACTACTTCACAATCTTAAGATAGTAGTGTATATTGATTATAAAGATGCTTTAGAAGGGAAAATCATTTATCTACTTAAAGATAATGATGGTAATGATCAATGAATTATGAATTAGTAAAATCTTCTAATAAAGATATAGATAGATTAGTTGAATATAAAAAAAAGACTGTTTACGAGTATGCTAAAGATTTAGCAAGAGAAGATACTGATAGGATAAATAATTATATAATAAAGGAAATTCCTGATTTAATTAATGATTACTATAATATAGTAGTTAATAGCAAAATTGTAGGGTGTTTATTATTAACTAGAAAAGATAATGTTAATTTGTTGGATGAAATTTATATTGAAAAAGATTATCGCAATAAGAAAATTGGTACAAGCATAATAAAAGATATTTTAAAAAACAATGATAATGTTTACTTATGGGTGTACAAAGATAATAAAAAGGCTATATCTTTATATGAAAGAATGGGATTTAACATTTGCAAAAGTACTGATACCAGATATTATATGGGTTTTAAGAAAAAGTGTGATTAAGAAAAAAATTATTAGAAAATGGTCAGTCTTGGTCAGATATGTGGTTAGAGTTTGGGCAGAGAAAGTATCCGTACGATAAAAATTTTCTAGCTGTATCGGAGTATGCCAAAAATAATTATATTGAGGAAGAAATTACGAAAAAATTAATAAAGAAAGATAAATAAGAACTGAGATAGATTTATAATGAGTCTATCTTTTTTTAAGTTTAAAAATAAAGAAACTATAGGAAAATTAAATGACTTTTAAAGTAGGGTATGATATAATTTTTAACAGATTTAAGGAATATTAGAAATAAAAATTATTAAAGATTAGGGGGGATTCTAACTTATAATAAATTGGAATTTTAGATAATAGGAATGATAAAAAGGGCAACAACTTGTTGTCAAATTACCATTAGTTATAATTTTACTACTAATTAAAAAAATTAAAGGAGAATAGCATGAAGATGATTGAAAATGAATATACTAATAGTATTTTTGAAAATATAAAACATATGGATGCTTATGGAAATGAATATTGGTATGCTAGGGAATTACAAAAAGTTTTAGAATATAAAGATTGGAGAAATTTCTTAAAAGTAATAGATAAAGCGGTTTTATCGGCAAATAACAGTGTTTCCAACAAGGAAGATTGGGTTGTTGAGGTTAACAAGCCAATAAAAACTGGTAAAGGAAAAAAAGAGATTATTAAAGATTATAAACTATCAAGATATATATGTTATTTAATAGTGCAAAATGCCGATCCAAGTAAGACAGTTGTTGCTTTAGGACAAACTTATTTTGCAATCCAAACAAGAAAACAAGAGATAACAGAACTTAGAATATGACTTGTTATCAGATGATGAAAAAAGATTTTATCAAAGAAAGTTAACAAGACAAGGTAATTATACTTTACAAAGAGTTGCATCGAAAGCCGGCGTTAAAAATATGGCTGAGTTTCATAATGCAGGATATAAAGGCTTATATAATGGGGAAACCGCTGATGATATATTTAAAAGAAAAAAATTAAGATATAGAGAAGATATTTTAGATAATATGAACGAAGATGAGTTAGTTGCTAATTTATTTAGAATAAATCAAACAAAGCAAAAACTTATAAGGGATAATGTAAAAGGTGAAAAAGAAGCAAAAGATGTTCATTATGAGGTTGGCAAAAAGGTAAGAAAGGCCATTGCGGATATCGGAGGTATGATGCCAGAAGATATGCCAACACCTGAAAAGAGTTTAAAAGAACTTGAAAAAGAAAAGAAAAAATTAGAAATAAAAGAACAAAAGATGCTTGAGAAAACCAAATAAAATAGTAAGTTGCATAGGGTGTAAAACTATTCACACTATCCCAAAATTTTAAGGAGAAAACTTATGGAGGAAAATAATTTGATTATATAAAAATAGTAATGATGATATTATTGCAGATGCTATTTATAAAGATGAAACATTATGGTTATCGCAAAAAGGAATGTCTAAGGTTTTTGAATGTTCTACTGATAATATAGGCTTACATTTAAAACATATATTTGAAGATAATGAGTAGTTAGAAAATCAGTTACCGAGAAATGCTCGTTAACTGCCGATGACGGAAAAAACTATAGTACAACTATTTATAGTTTAGATGCAATAATTGCCGTTGGATATAGAATCAATTCTAAAAAAGTCGCCGAATTTAGAATATTGGCAATAAAAATTTTAAAAGAATACAAGACCAAAGGTTTTGCTTTAGATGATGAACGCTTTAAATATAATTGTAAAATTATTTGAAATAGAAAAGAATATAATAATAACCCCCATTAATAATAGATTTAGTGGTAGTGAACTTGATGGAAACTAATACCGTCGGAAAAATCGACCTTGTTAATTTTAAAAAATATAATTTTGATATAATCTTTGAAAAGACAAATAATAAATTTTAAAATATTTGGAGGTAAAAAATGATTAAACAAGAATTTGCTGAAAAATGGATATATAAATAAAAAAAATACTAACTCATGTAAGACTAAGATTTTGAATATAGGAGATGATAAAAATGGCAAAAGATTTAATGATTAGAAGTAGTACTGAAGAATTTATAACATTCAAACTTCAAGAAAAAGATAAAGGTATTCAAGTTAGATATGAAAATGAGACTTTATGGATGACGCAAAAAGCTATGGCAGAATTATTTGATGTTGAACAACCTGCAATAGCAAAGCATCTTATAAATATATATAATGAAAAGGAGTTAAACAAGGATTCAACTTATTCCAAAATGGAATTAGTTCAAAAAGAAGGAAATAGAAGTGTTAAGAGAAATGTTGAATTTTATAATTTAGATGCCATAATATCAGTTGGATATAGAGTGAATTCATTAAGAGCAACACAATTTAGAAGATGGGCGACAAATATACTTAAAACATTCACAATTCAAGGATATGTATTAGATAAAGAAAGAATGAAAAATGGTTCATTTATTGATAAAGATTATTTTGAAAAGTTATTAGAAGAAATCCGAGAAATAAGATTATCAGAAAGAAGATTTTACCAAAAAGTAACTGATATTTATGCAACAAGTATGGATTATGACAAAAAATCTCCTACAACAATTAAATTTTTTAAAAAAGTTCAAAATAAAATGCATTATGCGGTATCTAAACAAACGACAGCGGAAATTATATATAATAGAGCAAATTCCGAAAAAGAACATATGGGTCTTACTTCTTGGAAAAATTCGCCAAAGGGAAAAATATTAGAGACGGATGTTGTTATAGCTAAAAATTATTTATCTAAAGAAGAATTAGAAAGTTTAGAATTAATAGTATCAGCGTTTTTAGATTTAGCAGAAAATAGGGCAAAAAGACACATTCCAATGACTATGGAAGATTGGTCTGCAAGAATAGATAAATTTTTACTTGGAGATGATTTAGATATATTAAAAGATGCTGGAAAAATATCACATGAAATAGCCTGCGATAAAGCCTTAACTGAATTTGAAAAGTATAGAATAAAGCAAGACAAATTATATGAATCAGATTTTGATAATTTTTTAGATGATGCAAGAATGATAGAAAATGGAAGTGATAAATAATGGATATGTATCAAAAAAGAGAAATGAGAAAAAATAAAAAAATGAATGAAGATAAAAAAAGTTTGCCATCTACGAGTATCAATTGGTAAAGAACGACTTATATAAACTCTATTTAAAACTCTTATTTTATAAGGCTTTTAATTAAATTTCTTTTTACAATTTTTAATAAAAAATTAACAAAAATTATA
>CAKOMH010000033.1:0-17114 GCA_934096595.1 uncultured Bacilli bacterium
CTACAATACCTGCTATGTCTTTACCGAAAGCTGCTTCTACTTCTTCGATTGTTGCTCCACCATGGTTTACTACTTCATGTAAAAGAGCTGAGGAAATAGTTATATAATCAGCATTTAAACTCGTTAAAATATAAGCAACATTTACTGGATGACTAATATAATCATCCCCACTCTTACGTTTCTTACCTAAATGATGTTCATAAGCAAATTTATAAGCCCTGTCAATCGTTTCTAATTCTTCTTCACTTGTTATATAAGTTTTTAATTTATCTAATAATTCCTTATAAGATACTTCTTTATATTCTCGTTTTAATTCTTTCATTGTAATCACTCCCGTAATTTTTTTAAGCTTTAAGTTTAGTTCTTCTTCTTTTTATTTATAACATAATCACAAAACACCTGATTATCGGTATTTAATATATCATCAACTATATTATATAATGTTAAATTAGACTTAAGTGGCCACACATTATTTCTTAAATATTCAAATATATCATCTTGTGTTACATATTTAATATTTTTACGTTGCATTTCTTTTACTTTAGAATCTAAGGCTGGTTTTATATGTGCTTTCAAATCTAAGACACTTTTAAATTCATAATCCATAAATATTCACCTGATGTCCTTCCACATTATTATAAACTAAAACCCAGTAATTTTGAAGGGAAAATCTTCATAATATTTATATAGGTGATAAGATTGCAAAAAAACAAGTTTCTTATTAGTACCCTTATTTTATGTGGTGGTGGCCTCGTTGTTAAAATTCTAAGTTTCATTATAAAAATTCTTTATACCCGCATTTTAGGTACAGAGGGAATTAGTCTTTACAGTCTTATTATGCCTTTCTTTTCTTTAATGGTTACTATTGCGGGTTTTGGTATGCCTCAAGCCATTTCTAAACTTATTGCGGAAGGTAAAACCAGAAGCCGAAAAATCATTGAACAAGGTATTATTTTTCTAATTATTTTAAATTTTATTTGTGTAATTATTATTATCTTAAGTAGTGATTTTATTAGTAATAGTCTTTTGCATGAACCGAGAACTAAGGTTTTGATTATTGCTGCCTGTCTTGCGATGCCTAATATGGCCTTAGCCTGTACTTTAAAGGGATATTTTTATGGTAAGCAAAGAATGCTTCCTAATAACATTTCGAATTGTATCGAACAAACCATTCGCCTTTTATTTATTATTTTTATTTTACCTAGTTTAGTTAAGAAAAACTTAGTCTTAGGAATTATGTCTTTCTTACTTCTTAATATCGTAACAGAGGCCTCTAGTATCATTACTTTTTTATTCTTGCTTCCTAAAAACACTAAGTTAAATTTAACGAATATTTCTTATAATCCTTCTATTTTTAAAAGTTTATTAGGAACTTCTATGCCTTTAGTTTCTAGTCGTATCATTGGTAATATTGGATATTTTTTTGAACCTATTATTCTTTCTAATACGCTTTTATATGTTGGCTACTCTTCTTCCTTTTTTGTCTTAGAATATGGTATTTATAATAGTTATAGCCTAGCTCTTCTTTTAATGCCTTCTTTTCTAATTCAAGCTATTTGTACTAGTATTATTCCGGAAGTTTCTAAATTTTATAGTCAAAAAAAGTATGATTTAGTAAGAATTCGTACTAAGCAAGCTATTTTTATTTCTGGTCTTATTGGTCTAATAACTGTTATTTTAGTAACCATTTTTCGCAAGTTTTTACTTGGTCTTATTTACAATACTAATTTGGGTGCTAATTACATTTTAGCCCTAAGTCCTTTTTTTACTTTTTATTATTTAGAAGCTCCTATTTCTAGTATTTTACAAGGTTTAGGATATGGCTCATATACTTTAAAAACTACTACTATTGGGGTATTTTTAAAATTATCATCTTTATTTATTTTTAGTTTATTGCATATTGGTTTATATGGTCTTGTTATCAGCGAAGCTCTAGATATTTTCTTTGTGGTTTTAAAAAACGGCTCTAAATTAAAAACTATTTTAAACAAAAATGCTTGAAATCTAATCAAAATTAAGGTAATCTATCCTATGTCTTATAAACATAATAAGTCATAATAGTTATTTTCATTATTTATATATAGAAAGCAAAAAAATATATGAGAACCCATTTTCCATATATTTTTTGCTATATTAGTTAATTTTATCCTAAAAAGCCATTTTTCATAGAGTTAAAAACTCTATGAAAGCTAATTTTCGGTATCTCTATTTAACTTATATATTAACTATACCATAGTTTTTTAATCTTTTAAAGATGATTTTGATATTTATTATAGTCAAAAATCTCGTCAGGATATTTTTATTTAAAGTAAGTATCTACCTAGTATTAACGGATATTTCCTAGTCAAATTAATATAATTATTTCTGGTCAAATTTGTAGTCAAATAGCTGTTCGTGCTAGGTTTTACCGTGTCTTTTCATAGAGTTTTTAACTCTATGAAACCGAAAATACGGCAAAAAGGAGTTTTGACTATGAAAAAGAAATGTTTTATTTTAAGCTTATTATTGTTTTTAGGAATAATTTTATTATTCGTTATTTATAAAAATAATCACTATTTAAAATCTAAAGACACTATAGCTGTCTATATGAATGATGAGTTAACTACCAATATTCCTACTAAAGAAAATTCATCTTTTGTTAAAGCCAATTGTGATAGTGATGTCAATTATTATTGGGATAATGCTAACTGGGGCTTATTTTTAAAAAATATTAATAAAAAGACCAAATGTAATCTTTATTTTAAAAGTAAAGATAATATTAAAATTGCAGAAAAATCCTTTGTCGTTGATGAGTACACCAAATGTCCCCAAAAGTATTTTAATAATGATTATAATATTACTGAACTAGAAGATGAATATGGTTATTTTTGTGAAACTGACGACGATTTTGGCACTAGCTACTACTATAGAGGTGTTGGCACTAATAACAATGTTTACTTTGGAGGATTTTATTGGCAACTTATTAGAATTAATGGTGATGGTTCGATAAGACTACTCTATAATGGTAATGTTAAAAATGCCGAAAATGAGAATAAAACTATTGGAAAATCATCATACAATTCTATTTCAAGTGAGATTAAACATGTTGGCTATATGTATGGGAAAAATTCAGATACATACGAAAATAGCATTAAAAACGAAATCAACTCGACAATAAAAGAAAAAATAGACGCTTGGTATTCTACTAATTTAGCAAATACGACATTTGAAAAATATATTGCCGACTCTGGCTTTTGCAATGACAGAACTTTATATAGTGGCGATGGCGTTACTAGTGCTACATTTAATGGATACAATCGATTGATTACCAACAAAAATCCAACTTTATTATGTAAAAATAGTGATAATGATTTATTTACAACACTTAATTCTAATATTGGCAACAAGGCTTTAACCTATCCAATAGGTATAATGATAGCTGATGAAACACTTTTTGCTGGTGTGATTAACTATACATCATTAAATAAAAAATCTTATCTTTTTAGTAATAATTGGTATTGGGTCATGACACCAACAGATTACGGTTATGTAGATTGGTACAAAGGAAATATGGCAAGAGTATATTCTGTTGGTCTAGATGAACAAACGACTCTAATAACTTTTGCAAGTAGTTCATACTATATTCGCCCTGTAATAAATATTAAAGGTAATATTCTAAATAAAGGGAACGGTTCCGTTGATAATCCATTTAGGATTGAATAATTACACTCAAAATAGTAATATGATATAAATAAAAGAAGTAAGAATACTCTCCTACTTCTTTTAAAAAACAATTAATTATTTTATAAACATCGCATCGCCAAAGGAAAAGAAACGATAATCTTTTTTTATAGCTTCTTTATAAGCATTTAAAATATTTTCTCTACTTGATAAAGCACTAACTAGCATTACTAAAGTTGACTTAGGTAAATGAAAATTAGTGATTAAAGCATCAATGGCCATAAATTTAAAACTTGGATAAATAAAGATATCAGTATTGCCTGAACATTCTTTAAACTCGCCATTATACTTATGTGCAACAGTTTCTAAAGTACGACAAGAAGTAGTACCAACACTAATAATTCTTCTACCTTCTTTTTTAGCTAAATTCAAAATATCAGCTGTTTCTTTAGACATCATATAAAATTCACTATGCATTTTATGTTCTAAAACATTTTCTTCTTCTACTGGTCTAAATGTTCCTAATCCTACATGAAGAGTTACAAATGTAACTATAACTCCCATATCTTTTATTTTATCTAATAATTCATTAGTAAAATGTAGGCCTGCTGTTGGCGCGGCTGCTGATCCCTCTATTTTGGCATAAACCGTATTATATCTAGTTTTATCTTTTAACTTTTCATGAATATATGGTGGAAGTGGCATTTCGCCAAGTTTATCCAGTATTTCATAGAAAATACCATCATAGATAAATTCCACATGAACAATGCCTTCTCCTTTAATTTCTAAGACTTTAGCTTTAAGTAAGCCATCACCAAATGATACAATCGTTCCCACATGTAATCTTTTCTGGGGTCTAGCTAAACATTCATATTTTTTATTACCTAAATCATTTAATAGCAACAATTCAATATGAGCCTTAGTTTCTTCCTTTTCCCCAATTAAGCGAGCGGGAATAACTTTCGTATTATTTAAAACTAAAACATCGCCTTTATGTAGATACTTCGTTATATCTTTAAACACCTCATGAGTTAATTCACCTGTTTTCTTATCCATAACGAGTAGCTTAGAATCGGCTCTATTTTCTAGTGGTGTTTGAGCAATTAACTCCTTTGGTAAATCATAATCAAAATCATTTATGTTCATTTTTTAAACTCCTTTTCTCTGCTTCCACCATTTTCTTACAACAATCATTTACTGCGTTTAAAAAACTGTAATCCATACTTTGCATTTTCTGTTGTAACATACTTGGCGTCATTTCTAATTCATCAGCTATATCTTCAACTGATAAATTATTTTCTTTAATATATTTACATAAGTCTCTTAAGGCGTATGCTTTCATTTGTTTAAGTTTCATTTTACCTTCCTCCCCTTGCTAAGAATATCAACCAGTTCATCATAGATAGCGTCATTTTGTGCAATTATCTCTGCTTTTTTAACTTCGTCTTTTAACAATTCTTGATAATATTTAACTTGGCTTTCAACTAGCTCTTTACGCTGAGCTGGTTGTCTTACTTTTTTCTTACTTAATGTATCTTTTATTTTGTCTTCAGCCATAACAGCTAAAACGGTATCTTTATTAACTATCATATAAATTAATCGGAATTGAAAAGCCTTTATTTCATATAGACCACTGCAAACATTATTACCAATCATTGGCTTTTGTTTTTCAGAATTAAAATCGCGGTCATTATTTCTTAATCTTGTTAATGTTTCCAAGAACTTATCATAATTTTCTAAATCAATATCTTTTAAATCTTGTTTTACACAAACATTTCCTAATGGAGTTGTAGCAAAAATAATATTGCGATAGGGCTCTTCTAAATTAGCTTCTTGCTCTTGAATTATATCCGTATACTCTTTTCTTTTATTCAATGTGTATCTTTTCTTTTCAAGTAAAAGTAAGTATTCTGAAAAATCATTTAGTTCTTTTTGTTCTTCAACAGTTAAACCATCAGTATATTTTTTTATTTCAATATCAATATCGCTCAATATTCCATCAGTCAAGTTCAAAAAATTAGCATATTCCATCTTTGGAAATTCATCTATAAATTCTTGCATATCAACACTTGATTCACTCAAATAATTAAAATAAGCTTTATCATATAAAGTATATCCCATAATATTTTCCTTTTCCTTTTTGCATTTCTTTTAAAATAATACTCTAAAACTTCAGTAAAATCAACCTAATTTAAGATAATCTCATAAATAAAATTACATATTAAATTGCTAATTACCACTGCTATCACGGCTGCATCATATGGATTTATTTGTAAAAAGATAAAACTTATTATTCCTACTAACAAACCGTATATTCTTTTAAGCTTTTTTCCTACTGGACTACTAATATTTATTGTACTAATAAAGATAAAGCTAAAAATTACTGTACTATTTAAAGTTAATTTTATTAAATCAATTACATTATTATTAATAAATCCATATATTCCTAAAGCTAAACTATATCCTAGTAGCGCATACCATGGTATATCTTTTTTATAAATATCGACATTACATAATAATAAATAACTCAAGATAAGAATAACTAAATTAGTACTGCCAATAGAGCCAATACTGGCTCCCCATATTAAATCACTAGTTTTATAAATACTAGCTACTTGTTCTTGATATAAAGATAAATAATTATTTTTACCCATCATCATCAAAATTAAAGTTATTATCAATTTAAAAATAGCAACACTATTAAAGTGATAATGATTTAAATGTTTTCTAAAAATATTATATATTAAGACTACTAATATATCGATAAGATAAGGAATTCTAATCGGTAATAAAAGAGTTAAAAGGACTACTTCATAATAGTAATAAGGATATTTATCTTTTACTATAAATTGCATTAAATAAGTAATTATTATGTTAATTAAAAGTAACCACCCTACTTTAAAACTACTTACTAAAGATACTAAATTCTTACTGTAATCTAGATACCCAAATTTATACCATCCAAAGATAATTATTGGTATTAAAACTCCCAGTAATATGGCCTCATAAGTCTTATTGGTTGCTTTTCTTCTTAAAGTATTACTCATTATACCCACCTGTCATTAATATTTTTTTATTCGGACAAAGATAGTTACATAATCCGCATTTACTACATTTTTCTACTTTTAAAGGATTTAAATGCCAAGGACACATCATATAACAAAGTCCACAATTAGAACAATTATATTCGCCTCTTTTTTTAAAACTTTTCTTTTGTTTTAATATTTCTCTTTTATCATTAGATTCTAAAATCTCTTTTTTATTAACAATTATTAGTTCTGTTTCCGCATTTAGAACATACTTATAATCAATTTTTTGATTAATCAAACTATTATTTAAGCTAATATCCACTTCATCAAGACTAATATTTAAAAATTCTAAAACTTCTTTTAAAATTGTATACTTTAAAACTTTTAAAACTAGAACTTTTACATTGCCACTAATAGTAATATATAAATAATTATTATCTGTATTTCTTAATTCATAATATAAATTTAATATTTCTTCAAGATTAACTATATTCTTTGAATTAACTCTTAAATATTTACTTAAAATATCTTTATATCCTAAAGAAAAATAATCATTAATAATAGTTAATTTTATCTTTTTATTTTCTAATTTTTGATACTTTTTAATCATGGCCTCATAACTGGCAGGAATAACTAATTTTATTTCTACTATACCATAATTATCTATTAAGAAGGTAAATGCTTCTAATAATTTATTCTCTTCTTTATCTAGCAGATAATAGTTATTAAAACAGCTAGGATCTTTATCAAAAGCATTAACATAAAGAATTTTTTTATCTTTAAAATAATTGCTAAATTTATCGTTAATTTTATTATTAGTTATATCATTAGTCTCATTAACAGATAAAAACGATATTACTCCTTTTTCTTCTAAATTATTCTTTTTTTCAATATCTTGTTTCTCTTTATTTTTTCGATTTTTATTATTTGTATTTTTTATAATTAAATAGTTATCGTTATTATTAACGGCGGTTGCTATGATATCCCCATTAATTGGTATTTTAATATCTTCAATATAATTATCTTTTGTAACTGCCACTTTAGGAAATGAAGTCTTTTCTTTGATAGGAATAAAAACAAAATTAGGTTCTAAATATTCTAAATAAGTAAGAGGTATTGTAATTTTTTGTTCCTTACGAATATTAATCATCAATATCACTCTTTTTATTTTTATCTTTATCTTCTAAATAAGCTGTTAAATATTCTTTTAAAGTTGTTGCCGTTTTCTCAGGAATAATCAGACTTAATTCTTCAGTACTTGCCCCTGCAATATTTTTAACGCTCCCGTATTTTTTAATAAGTTCTTTTTTTCTTTTAGGACCAATACCCTCTATGTTATCAAGTACACTACTTATTGAGCCTTTTGAGCGAATTGTTCGGTGATAATTAATGGTATAACGATGAACTTCATCTTGCATTCTGGTTAAATAATGGAAAAGATTGGAAGTCGTATCAATATTTATTTCTTTTAAATTGCTATCTACTAAAACATTGGTGCGATGATGATTATCTTTCTTTAAGCCAACAACTCTAATATGTAAGTTTAGCTGGTCTAGCATTTCTTTAGCGGCATGAATTTGAGCATCACCACCATCGGTAATAATTAAATCGGGCATAATGCTTTCTTCAATTAAAGCACGGTTGTAACGGCGATAAATAACTTCTTGCATAGTATGATAATCATCGTTTTTATCAACTTGAATTTTATATTTACGATACTCACTTTTCTTAGGGCGACCATTAATGAATACTACCATTCCTGAAACAGCAAAAGTTCCAAAAAGATTAGAGTTATCAAAAATATCTATTCTGGTTATATGGGGCATATTTAAAACAAAGGCGAGCTCTTCGTTAGCTTCGTAAGTTCTTTTTTCATCGGCTTCAATTAATTTAAACTCGTTTTCAAAATTAATCTTGGCATTAGTTAAAGCCATATTTAAAAGTTCTTTCTTTATTCCTTTTTCGGGAATAACAAACTTAGCATTTAAAGTACTACTTAATAATTCTTTATTCAAAGTATTAGGAATTAATATTTCTTTAGGAATTTCATTGCGTAAGTAAAAGTTAGCAATAAAAGATTCAATATCATCAATAGTATCAATCGCTAAAACATTATTTTTATTACCTAATAATTTACCATTTCTAATATAAAATATTGTTATGGAGGTGTAACCATTACGCGTATAATAGTTAATAACATCGCGATTAACCAAATCATGGAGTTCAACTTTTTGTTTTTCAGTAATATAATCAATATATTCTAACTCTTGTTTAAGTTCTAAAGCCATCTCAAAATTTAATTGTTTACTATAGTTTTCTATCTTTTCTAAGATTTTATTTCTTAAAACAGTAGTATTACCTCGTAAAAAGGATAATATTTCCTGTTCCATCTTGCTTACCTTGTCTAAATCTAGTTCTTTAGAACAATAGCCTAAACATTCATGAATATGATAATACAAGCAAACTTCTTTAGGCATACCCTCGCATTTTTTCAAAGGATACAAACGGTTAATTAAATTAACAATTCTTCTAGCGGCATAAGTATTGGGATATGGTCCAAATAAGTAATGGCTATCCTTCTTTTTGATATTTAAATACCTAGATATTTTTAGACGAGGATATGGTTTAGAAATATATTCGATATAAGGATAAGACTTATCATCTCGAAGCATTATATTATATTTAGGATTATATTTTTTAATCAAGTTAATTTCTATTAAAAAAGCTTCGGTCTCGCTTGTTGCTACTATATATTTAAAATCTTTAATATTTTCGACTAATTTTTTAGTTTTACCAGTTTGTTCTTTATTAAAATAAGATGCTAATCTTCGATGTAAATTTTTAGCTTTACCTACATAGATGATAGTTCCTGTTTCATCAAGCATTTGGTAAGACCCTGGTAAATTAGGTACTAGATGTAATTTTTCTTTAATTAAGTTTTCCATAATTCTCCTTACTTTCTTCTTATTAATACTTACTCCCTAAATTATAGAGTATTTTTCTAAATTTTGCTATAATTATTATGGGTGTTTTTATGAAACTTATTAATTCTAATGAAATAATTATTAAAAAATCGCGTTTTTTAGGTTTTTATTATGAAATTTCTAGTTCAGATGAGGTTAATTCCATCTTAGAAAGTCTAAGAAAAGAACATAAGAAAGCAAGACATTTTCCTTATGCTTATATGTGTTGTGGAACTGCTAAAAAAAGCGATGATAAAGAACCTAGTGGTACTGCGGGTATGCCTATTTATACCGTTTTAGAGCGTAAGGGCATGACTAATACTTTAATAGTGGTTATTCGCTATTTTGGTGGTATAAAGTTGGGAGCTGGTGGTTTGTTTAGAGCATATATGGAATGTGCCAGTAAAGTTATTGAAGAAGCAAAAAAATAGTGGTCGTCCACTATTTTTTAATACTTAATATATTAGTTAGTACCATTAACTTGGCTCATAACTTCTTCAGCAAAGTTTTCTTGTTTTTTCTCGATACCTTCGCCTACTTCATAACGAACCATTTTTTTAAGTTCGCAATTATTATTAGCTAAGTAAGTCTTAACATCTACATCGCCATCTTTAATAAATTCTTGGTCAACAAGACAAATTTCTTTAAAGAACTTCTTTAATCTACCAGCAACCATTTTTTCAGCAATTTCCGCAGGTTTTCCTTCTTTCATTGCTTCTTCTTTTAATGTTTCTTTTTCTTTTGCTACTCTTTCTTCAGGAACATCAGATTCAAAAGTATATTCTGGTTTCATAGCAGCGGCTTGCATTGCTACATCTTTAGCTACTTCGCTATTATTACCTTTAACTACCGTTAAAGCAGCAATCTTACCACCCATATGTAGATAGCTTCCGAAAGTAGCATCATCACTCTTAGTTACTACTTCTAGTCTTCTTAGAGATAACTTTTCGCCAATTTTAGCTGTCAAAGCAACAACATAATCAGCAACTGTAGTACCATTAATTTCTAGTGCATTAGCTTCTTCAATAGTTGTAGCTTCACTATTTAAAACAGTGTTACCAATTTCATCAACCATTTTTTTGAAGTCTTCATTTTGAGCAACAAAGTCAGTTTCTGAATTAACTTCTAAGATAACTGCTTTATTACCATTAACATAAATGTTAGCAAGACCTTCTGCAGCAATTCTTGATTCTTTTTTGGCAGCCTTAGCAATACCTTTTTCTCTTAACCAATCGATTGCAGCGTCAATATTACCATTAGTAGCTTCTAAAGCTTTTTTGCAATCTAAGATACCTAAGTTAGTAGCATCTCTTAATTCTTTTACTAATTGTGCAGTAATCATAAATTTTCTCCTTATATTTAATCTTATTTATTTAAAGATGCGATTAATTCATCTTTTTTCATATTTGTATAGCCTTTAACCTTACGAGATTTAGCCATTGATTTTAATTCTTGAATAGATTTAGATTCTAATTCGTCATTTTTACGCATTTCTTCTAATTCGTTATTGTTTTCTTTAGCATCAGTTGTTTTTGATTTTTCTTTTTCTTCTGTAACATAGTCAATTACTTCTAAACCGTTAGCTTCGCAAATAGCGTTAGTTAAAGCACCTAAAACGATTTTAACTGAACGAACAGCATCATCATTACCTGGAATTACATAATCAACATCATCTGGATCACAGTTAGTATCTACAATACCAAATACTGGAATATTTAATTTTCTTGCTTCTCTGATTGCATTGATTTCCTTTTTAGGATCAACGATAATCATAGCATCTGGTAATTTAACCATTTCTCTAATACCACCTAATAATTTATTAAGTTTTTCATATTCTTTCTTAATTTGAATTACTTCTTTTTTAGGTAATACTTCAAATGTACCGTTTTCTTCCATTTTTTCGATTTCTTCTAATCTCTTAACTCTTCTTCTAATTGTTCTGAAGTTAGTTAAAGTTCCACCTAACCATCTTTCAGTTACATAGAATGATTTTGAACGATTTGCACATTCAATACTTGCTTCTCCTGCTTGTTTTTTAGTACCTACAAATAAGAAAGTACCACCATTTTTCGCAATATCACTAATTTTAGCATATGCTTCTTCCATGCAAGCAAGTGTTTTTTGTAAGTCGATAATATAAATATCGTCTCTTGTTGTGAAGATATATTCCTTCATTTTTGGATTCCATCTTTTGGTTTGATGACCAAAATGAACCCCAGCTTCTAATAAATTACTAATAGAAACTACAGCCATTAAAAATCCCTCCTTCGTTATGCTTCTATTTGCCTGCAAACGATACCTATCACCTCTTCGGCACTCGATAAAGTATCTTGGCAAATATGAATATTTGACTTTTAAAGCCATAAGTATTGTATCAAAACCAAGATTTAAGTGCAAGCCTTAACAAATAATTTTTCAAAAAATTTTGTTCCCATTATTAAATAACATTATCTAAAACACTATCTAACTTTTGGTTTTCTTACTAATTTAGGTTGAAAATTAGTTTTACCATCTTTACAAGTTTCTTCATAGTACAACCCATAAGTATATTTTTCTTTTTCAATAGTAGCTAAATGTTTTTGATATTCTGCTTTCCTTTTTCTCTTTATTTCATCTTGCATTTTTTTAGTTTCTAAAGCATTATACTTAATAATCACTTCAACGCTACACTTACTAGCATCATCAAAATCATAGACAAAATTACATTCAGTCTTATCATCTAATACTTCTAACTTTTTTTCTATATTGGCAATAACTTTAGCAATCGTTCCTCTTATAAGGGGAAATATAAGTTTAAACTGACGATTATACATAACACTCTTAAGAGTACCGGATACTTTTCTTATTGATACATCCCAAACGGCTTTGTCAGTAGAATATGTTATGCTCTTCCTTATAGCTTTCTTATCATCTACATCATTTAAAATATTAAAAAGCATTTCATCAAGTTGCTGATTTAAAGCAATAATATTTTCTTTTAAACCTTGTTTTTCGGCTTCTTTTCTTGTGTTTTCTCTAAAATAATCGTAGGCATCATAAATACGACCTGATGTTAATAATTCTATTGGTTTCTTTCCATTTTTATTATTTAAAGAATTTATATATTTTTCTAGAGTGCCTTTTCTTTTGATCCCTTTTAAAAGAGATTGTTTTAGTTTATTCTCTATATCTTCTCTTTTGTCGCCTTGCCAAGATTTCTTAAGAGGTCCCAAAACATCTACAACAGTTAAATTGTTTAAATTACGACCAATATCATAAGTGATTTTATTAAGACCAAACTCATCAGCATATTCTATAACCACAACTTTATTATAAGCAGGTTCTTCTTGTTCGATTTCTCTTGCAACTTCCATTACAAAAGCATGAAACCCAGTAGGGTTTTTAACATATTCTTTTCTTTCTTCTTCGGTCATTTCTTCTAAAAGACCAGATGTCTTTAAAATACTTAATATTTGTGGTCTTACCATATTATAATTATTTATATTTCTAGCAACACTTAAGATATTATATATTGGCAATAAAAGCGAAGCAAATGTAATTTTAGTCCCATTCGGATTAATTTCTTTTTTTAATTCGTCTAACTTTTTACTATCCCTTATATAGCCGGCATCTGCAATATCTTTAAATAATCTCAGTTCATTAGTAAGTTCAGCCGCAAAACTTAAAACAATTGTTCCCATTGCAAAAATAATAAATCCTGTTCCCATAAAATCTCTTCCTTTTTCTAAGCGATTATACTAGCACATTGTTTTAAATATTACTATCATTTTTTCGATTTTTTACAAAGAAAATTAAAAAAGAGCCTATTTTACTAAGCCCATTTGCATTTTCCAAGCAATCACTTTAATTGCCAGTTCTTTTAAATAATATTCACTTAAAGTCCCATTATTTACAGTACCGATAATTTCTTCTATATCTCTAGCAAAATTTTTAGTTATTAAAATATTATTACCAGCTAAAATAGATTTAATTCCCATATCTTTAATATCAGCAGTAGCGCCCATATTTAAAGCATCCGTAATTATCATGCCCTTAAAGTTTAAGGTATTTCTTAAATAATTATGGTTATTTATGGAAATAGAGGCTGGATTATCCTCATCTATTGCGATAACGGTATTATGACTTATCATAATAGCACTAGCCCCTTTATCAATTGCCATTTTAAAAGGTATTAAATCTTCTTCTACTTCTTCTATGGTTCTCGTATCTATTGAGCTACTTTTATGAGTATCCTTATTTTTACCATATCCAGGATAATGTTTTAAGACATTTGTAATGCCACTTTCCTTGGAACTTTCAATAATATTTATTGCAAATTCTCCCGTAAGCTCGGGACTAAGGCCAATTGAACGACTATAAATATAATCATTTTTATCATTAGAAATGTCTAGAACTGGCGCCAAATTAATATTTAGTCCTAATTCTTTTAATAATTCATTTTTCTTAATGTTATCACTTCTAATCAGTTCAAACCCGCCTTGTTTATATAAAGTCCTTGGGGATAAAAAAGCCTTATCAGATAAATTTTTATTACTACTAATTCTAATGACTGTTCCCCCTTCTTCATCTACGGCTAAAAATAAAGGAATTGTCGCCTGTTCTTGTAAGGCATTTGTCATAGCAATTACTTCGTCTTTAGTTTTATTTTTAAAAGCATCCCCAAATAAAACTAATCCCCCTAAATGATACTTCTTTATTCCTTCTTTAGAATTAGCATTATAATGAACCATATAAAGTTGTCCAACTATCTCTTCTAAAGTCATTTTATCAGCAAAATCCTTAGCTTTAATATAATAATCTTGATTTAAACTATCTAATTGTAAGTTTTTTTCTATTTTTTCAATATTTTTAATAGTAATATCTTGTTTAGTTTTATTTTTATCTATCTTAGTATCATAACTAATTTTTACATAATCATTAACATTATATTCTAGTTTAGGCAAGGTATAAATTGTCTCTTGTTTATCACATAAATAACTATTCTCAGAAGTCTCATATATAATTAATCCTTCAATTGTATTCTCTTCATTTTCTTTTAAAGTCTCTGTAAATAAGTTATCATTTTCTTTATAATCTTTTTTCTTTAATGTAGTAGCCAAAGCGATAGTAATAATTATAAAAATTAATATAATAGCTAATAATATTTTATATTTTTTCTTCAATTTCATATAATCCCTTTATTCAATCTTTTTAATACATTCTTTTGTTCTTTAGTTAAAGAAGCTTCTAATTTATTATATCCCTCTATATTATAAATAAACACGCTATCTATTAGAATATCAAAATAATAATCAATCCCAATTTTATTAATTAAATAATCAAGACTTGGTGCTTCTTTAATATGATTGATTAAATCAATTGCTTCTAGATTATCATTATTACCGTCTTTTTGATATGTAAACTGGTAATTACTACCATAATAGTAGTAAAATTTAATTAATAAAGCTATAATTTTTTGATAAAGCTCATTATTATTTTCTTGCAAACGACTTAATTTTTCTTTAGCATATTGTTTAACTATCTCATCATTTCCATATTCTTTATAAAAGTATTTTAAATATAAAAAGAATTCTAATGAATATTTTAACTCTTTACCAATAAAATTACTAAATTTTTTCTCCAAAGCCTGATATTTTTGGGCTTCTTTTTTCTCTAGTTCAAGATCTGGGTGTAATTCTTCAATAATTAATGCTGTAACATCTTCATTTATGGCAGCTCTAAATAAAGTATAGTCATAAAATCTTATATCGCGATAATTCTTTATTATTTTACTTAACATTATTTTTAGATAGTTCATTTGAAAAAAATATTCATCGGTCATTTCTTCATCATAAGAAATATTATTATAAGTATAATAAAGGGCACTGATATCAAAATCATCTTGCATTACATCATTAAAATCGGTTAGTAAAAAATATTCAATCTGGATTAATTCTAAATACTTTTTAGCACTTTCGCTATCTTTTTTTAAATATTCTCTAAATTTTTCTACTAAAATATCTAGTTTTTTCTCTTCAATAACTTCTTTTTCTTTTGTTTTATCTTTTGAAACATTTATGTTATCATAAATACTAAGTAAGTTGCTAACCATTCTATTTAAAGTAAATTTCATTTTTGGCTCCTTAATATCACAAGTGCACCTTTTTCTTCTTGCTTAATTATACTAGTAAAAGCTGGAAATTAAAAGCTTTTCTTCATCACTTCATCAACTTTTTTCCTAGGATTTTTTCTTGATAGCAAACGATAAAATCATTATTAAAAATAGCGCCATTTATATCAACATTCGAAAAATCATAAGATAAAAAATTAACATCACAGAAATTGCCATTACTCATATCTTTATTATAAACCGTTTGGGGATTTATTGCGGCGTTAGTGCCTGAAAAATCCAGATTACTAACATCAAATCCCGTAAAATCATAAAACATTAAGTCATATTTTTCTAAAGAATAGATATATTTACTATTAATTCTTTTAACGCCGTTTTTCTCTACTTTAAAGTCATAGGGAACTCCAATTCTAATTTTTGCCTCACGACTCATATTGATAATTAACTTTTCTCTTTCTTCTTGTAAGGCGATAATTTTTTGTTCTATTTTTTGAAGTTTAGCCTTAGTTTCTTGCATTTTTTGAATAGCTAGTTGCTTATTTAATTCATCTTCTTTAGTCTTGACATCTATATCATTATTATATTTTTTAGAATATAAAAATTCATCTTTAGTAAGTAACTTTTTATCATCTTTTTTTACTCGGCAAGTTAATGAAAACTTTCCTAAATCAATTATTCTATCAGCCACATAATAAGTTTTACCATTTAAAGTAAAATAATCATCAAAAAATGCTAAATTATCACTTTTATGAGCTAACCAGATATAACTTTTGTCATTTTTAGCAAAAAGATAATAACCTTCTTGCCAATAAAAGTTTTTATGAATATAAAAAATCATAAAATCATAATACTGTCTTACTGGTTGATAAGTAGTCTTTATAATTTCTTTAGTTTTATAATCAATATAATAAAAAATTCGCTCTTTTCCTTTTAAAATTCCTTTTTTAGACCTTGTTATTACTAAAAAGTTTTTGTAATCGCTTGCGGATATGCCAAGTATATAGTTATTAGTATTAATTGTACCATCATAACTGCGACAATAAGCAAGACCACTTTTATATTCGCTATAATTTTTTAAAATTTCTTTATTAAAGAGATTGCCATTAACATCAATATCGCCATCTTCAGTTCCAGCATAACCACGATAAAATTCATGGGCTAATTCAAATTGGGGTTTAATTACTTCTTTACCCTCACTATCTAAATAACCATAAAGTTCGTCTTTATTTTTAACCAATAAGCGGCCTGAACAATAAGTGCAACTACTAAGTTCATATTTTTTATTATTAATAAAACAAAATATTTTTTTCTTTTTTAATTTTAATTGCATTTTTTCACCGCTGATTAAAGCAG
>CAKOMH010000034.1:0-17011 GCA_934096595.1 uncultured Bacilli bacterium
AAAACCGACGCCTCGCAAACCCCTATAAAATGGGCATAAAAAATAAGAGCACGGTTAAATGCTCTCTTCAGGGGGAGGAAGAAATAATAAGACCAATAAACCAACCCTAAAAATAATCTTTTTAAAATAAATTGTAAGAATACTTTTTTTATAGTATAATTTTAATAGTTAGAATAAAGGATTGGTAATATGGATACAAATAATAAAACAAACACCGTTGTTGATATTGGTGATGATGGAAAATTAAGCTTTACGCAAGAAGAAGCTACTAGTAAAATTAATAATGTTTTTACTGAATTTGAATATGATAAAATTCCTGTTGTTGATTTAGTTAATAAAATGATTAATGATGCGGTGGAAAAAAGAGCTTCCGATGTTCACTTTGACCCTACTCCTGATGTTTTAAATGTTCGTATTCGTGTCGATGGTGATTTAATTTTATATGCTAAAGTACCAGCCAGTGTTAAAAAGAATTTAACAACTCGTATAAAAATTATTTCAGGTATGAATATTACCGAAACTCGTCTTCCTCAAGATGGGGCCATTAAAATGACTCATAATGACTCTCCTCTTGATATGCGTGTTTCAGCCCTTCCTATTGTTGATGGGGAAAAGATTGTTATCCGTATTTTAGACTATTCAAGAAGTCTTGCTGGTCTTGATACTATTGGTTTATCTAAGATTAATTATGATAAAGTTTTGCGCATGATTAATGTCCCAAACGGTATTATTTTGGTTACTGGTGCTACTGGTTCTGGTAAATCAACTACTGTATATTCTATGTTACAAAAACTAAATCGCGTTGATACTAATATTATTACGGTTGAAGATCCCGTTGAAATGAAAATGCCTGGTTTAAATCAGGTTCAAGTTATGAGTGAAATTGGTCTTACTTTTGCCGCGGCTTTGCGTAGTATCTTGCGTCAAGACCCTGATGTTATAATGATCGGAGAAATTCGTGATGATGAAACAGCGCGTATTGCTGTTCGTGCCTCTATTACTGGCCACTTAGTTTTATCTACTCTCCACACTAACAATGCCCTAAACACCATTGAGCGTTTATTAGATATGGATGTTGAGCGTTACCTTTTGGGTTCGGCTCTTACTGGCGTTATTGCTCAAAGACTTGCTAAGAAATTATGTCCTAAATGTCGGAAAGCTCGTCCTGTTACAGAATATGAAAAAACTGTTTTCAAACTAGCTTTAGGTCTCGATGTTAAAGAAGTTTATGAAGCTGTCGGTTGTAAACATTGTATTAATGGTTTTATTGGTCGTATTGCTATCCATGAAGTCTTAATGTTAAACCAAGATGTCAGAGACGCTATTGTTAATAATGCTTCTAAAGAACACTTGCGCAAAATGGTTTATGATAAAGGTCATACGGTTACCCTTCTTCAAGATGGTTTAGAAAAAGTTATCAGTGGCGATACAACCTTTGATGAAATTGTCCAAATTATTGATGTTGAATCCGATTTCGGCGATGATGAACAAGAATTAAAAGATGCCTTACTGGGTAAAACTAAGAAAAAAGAAGAAGAAGATGCTAATGTTTTAAATAATATCACGGGAAATTTAACTGAGGTTCTAGGGCCTATAGATCCTAGTAACAACCAAGAAGAAACTAATAAAATTAAGCAAGAAACCATAAATCAACCAGAAGGACTAAATGTAACTCCTCCTAAACAAGAAAGGGAAGAATTATTAACGGATATTACCCCAATAAATCAAGCCTCTGCTAAAGAAGAAACTTTAAATATTCCAAGTCCCCTACCGACTTTAGAAACTATAAATAATACTGAAAAAAAAGCTGACTACGATATTTTGTAATCAGTTTTTTTATTTAAAGTTTATAATTTTTTTATACTGGTCTCTAAACAAGTAAAACGCCTATTGGAAATGCTATAACTACCAATTTTCTAATTTTTCTTGATATCAACCATAATAGTCATTTTTATTTTTTTAAAGTTCTTTTAGTAGGAGTGGTATTCCAATCAGGAGTTTCCATATCAAACTTAGGTAATTCTACATTAAAATTGCACAATTCCCATCTTTTTTCAAGACTAGGTAAATCATTTATATCATTTGCATTACTAAATACTTCTTGCATCTTAGCATTACACAATCTACAAATGTAATTAGCATTTACTCCTATATCACTAGGCAAATAGCCACCTCCAACATACTTTAGATACCAATCATGGCCATATTTAATACAAAGAGTAATTAAAGTTTCTTGTAAATAATCATAATAACTTTCTAATTTCATGGCTTCTAATTTTAAATCAAGCAGACTTCTTTTACTCATCTTAGATGGTATTTTAGCAAGCAATTCATCCTCAGTTGCATCTATATTATGAATTTCTCCTTCGGCAATTAAAGTATTCCAATCCCCGTTAAAAAAGGCAAACAAAGCAGAATTATCTCGATTTTTTCGGATTACTTCCGCACCGATTTTTATTTCATTAACAACCATTGTATCAGCTATTTTTAATTCACTACTAGATATCTTTTCAGATTCTAAATTAGTTACATAAGGAATAATTGTCATTGAAATTTCATTACCCAATTTAGAAAGAGCTTGATATGTATTATCTTCTTCTTCTTTTATTTTCTTAAACTTAGCATCTCTAATTAAGGCTAGTTTACTTAAAATAGCCTCCTTTTTTTATTCTTCTTTAAAAACAATTTTCTTTCTTATCGTTTCTAATTCTGCGATTCTTTTTAAATCACTGGTTATTGAATTTAAATATTCTTCTTTATCTATAGTTTCTAATTTATTATTATTTATTTCCATCATACATTCTCCTTACCAAATACTAATCCTTTTCTTCAAAAATGTTCTAACACTAATAGACATTTTTTGTCCATAAAATTATCGTTAATCATGTGATAAATTAAACTTTAAGTAGCACCAGCACATACTTTTTCTAAAGTTTATCTCACAGCAGATAGTCTTGTTATTATTTGATGTTTTCTACTGTAAAGCAAAACTCTAACCACCTATCCTAGTTTTAGCACATACACAACTGGTATAAAATTTACTACGATAAGATGTTACTTCATCCACTCAGGTTTAAGAACTCTCTTAGCATAATCTATTTTAGCAAAATCACTCTTATGACAAAATCTCGGTATTTTACGTGATAAGTTCATCAATCTTAATTGATTTTTTGCACTTGGCAAAGGATTTGGACTTATTTCATAAACTTCACATATAATTTCTCTGCAGTTTTTGCAATGATAGAATGCCGACGGTCCATATTCATCCTTAGACACAAAATACCAATCATGTCCTAAAATACAACAAAGACTATAACGGATATTATTAAAGTAGCTAGCATATCTTAAAAATTCAATTCTTTTCATTTTTAAATCATTTAAAGACTCTCCTTCTACTCCCGATGGAATTTTCTGTAATATAGGATCGTCATAATAATAAAATTGATAAGAATATTCATCATGCATTAAGCCATTGCCACCATTTAAAAAATCAAATAATACAGGTTCATCATCTATTGTTATAATCTCTCCGTCAACACTAATTTTTATGATAGCATCCCTTTTATTCCGAATATATTTTCCAACTTCAACTTTGGCCGGACCTCTTTCAAGCACATATGGCTTTATAGCTTCGTTTACTAGAAAAATTGTGGCATCATACGAAGCCTTTAACTTATCGTATTTTTTTAAAATGTACCCATACTTGACCAAAGAAACCTCTCTTATTTTTTTTAATAGTTCTTCTTCTTCTCGAATTTTTACATCTTCTTGGACATTTTTTCTCGGTCTCATTACTCTTTTATATTCATTTTTTAATTCTTCAAACATAATATCATTTTGTTTTTTTGATACCATAATAAATTAACTCCTTAAATCTTTAAGCTGTATTTTTTTCTATTCTAACATCAATAAATAATTTTACTACTTAATTTCAATTATTATTTCTTATCTTGCAATGTTAAAGTTTTTTCTGGTCTATCAATCTTAATAAAATAGTCTTCTAATCTAAATGGAGCGATAGAAATAGTAGTATCTATTAATTCTAGCGTTCTTCTTGCTCGTGGTAATGGCTTTATATCATCAACACTATCATATGATTCTCTGATTCTTCTACCGCAATTTTTGCATACATATTTAGCTACAACCTCACCGCTACAAAGAATATCATAGGAAAATGCTAAATTCCAGTCATGACCGTACACCAAGCAAAGTTTTCTCTTTACATCTCGTAAATAAATATAATAAGCAAGACTTTCTATTGCCATCATGCGAGCATCTCCTAAAGATTTTCCTTCTATACAAGATGCCATCTGCTCAAGTACTGGTTCTCTATAATAATAACCTAGATAAGGTTTATTTGTTTCTAAAACAATTCCATAATTACCATTATAGTCACCATTTAAAAGACTAAATAAATCCGGATTATCCTTAGCAGCAAAAAAATTGCCATTTACTTCTATCATAGTTATAGGACTTTTTGAATTTCTAATATGTTCAAATTCATAAAACGGACAACCTTCTCTTTCAACTACATAATCTTCTATAATCACAGCATTATCTTTAAAAATTTTAGGTTTAGAAAATGTTTTATTATTATTAATTATTCTCCTAAGAATAGAGTTGCGAAGGACTGATAACTTTTTAACTAATTCTTCTTCCTTAGCCTCTTGTATCTTATTCATCTCCTCTATTTCTTTATCTTCTTGTTTTTGCATCGATGTAATATATTGATGCTTTTTATTTAAATCATCTAAATGATTAAAAATTTGCTCTTCTTCCATAATAAACTAACTCCCTAAATCTTTATAATCTTAGTAATCATAATAATTACTATCTTACAACATGTCCTCTATGTAAATAAGTCTTAACCTTCTTTTGGGCTTGTCTACTTCCACAAAATAATCTTCTAATCTAAACTCAGAAATCTCAATATCAAAATTTAACATTTCCATTATCTTTCTCTTACTTGGAACTAGTCCCACATCTTTCTTAGATGTATATCTTTCTTTTGTAGTAGAGTGGCACACTTTACAAAAATATTTAGCCTCTATATTTTTTGGGTTAGTAAAAGTAACATTAATTAAATGCCAATCGTGACCACATAAAAGGCAAAGTTTCCTTTTTAAATCTTCTAAATAAATCTCATAGGCAGTATTTCTTATCGCTAAGAGTCTCATGTCTTCTAATGATTTTTCCTCTATCCCCGATGGAATCTGCTCTAATATAGGCTCGCTATAATATTTTCCCTTATAAAGGTTATAATAACCATCACCAAGAATTACGCCAAGACCACCATTAAGAAAATCAAATAAGTATTCATTCTCATAAGCATAAATAGCTTTTCCGTTTACTTCAATCTCGGTAATACCATTATCAAGTTTAACTGGGCCTTTTAGAGTCCAAACACAGCATCTCCCCCTTTTGGTCACGTAGTTTTCAATTTTTTCAGCAACCGTTTTATAAATATCCATTCTAATTTCCAAGCAATGCTTATTTTCCTCATATATTTTTTTTAATGTCGAAGAACGTAAATATGCTAGTTCTTCCCAAAAATCATCTTCTCGTTTTCTTTGGTTATCCCTTGTTTGTTGGGTTTTACTATCAACCTCTTTACGACTTTCTAAAGCATCAAAAACCTGTTCTTGCAATTCTTCTAATCCTTGATTATCCCAATCATCTAGTCTCATAGTAGCCTCCTTAATTCTTTGCTTTTCGACAAATTCTTGATTAAATATTATACTAAAAATACTAAAAAAGTAAATATAGTTTGCTTTCTATTTAATTTTGCTCAATCGAATTATCGATTATTTTCCTTAATTATTATACCTAAAATTATTTAGAAAAAAAGCATACTTATCTTGTGTATACTCTTATCACTATTCTTCTTTTATTTTCTTACTAAAATTTAAGCAATTTAAATATTATTAAAATCTAATCCTTCTTCGAAAGCGATATCTTTAAATTCTATTTTAAATTTTTCTATATCTTTTCTTAGGGAATCTTCATAAACGCTCTTCGTATTACAAATTGCTTCATATATATGTTTTAATCTTACTTCTTTAGTATTATCAAATAAAGCATAACTAAAGGCATTAGAAACAATAGCTAAACAAATATCAGGATATCTTGAAGAAATCTCATAGATTCTTTTATATTCATCAGTCATATCAACAATAAAAGCAAATATTTTTTCTTTAATAAAATCGGTATAAGGCATAACAAGGTGCATTTGTTTTTCAATCTTTGGTAAAGTTCCCATTAAAATCTTAATTGTAGTTTCCCGATTAGCTTCTTTAACATCAACTTTTTGAAATCTTCTTAAGAAAGCTCTATCTCTTATAATGTATTGTTCATACTCTTCGGTAGTAGTAGCGCCAATCATCTTTATTTCCCCACGGTCAAGACCAGCTTTAAAAATGTTAGCTAAATCCATTCCGGATTCACTGTTGTTTCCCTTAATAAGTAAATGAGTTTCATCAATAAAGACAATTGTTTTTTCTCTTTTTGCTAGTTCTTTAACTAAAACATCGACTCTCGTTTCTTTTTGACCCGCGATTTCATAGTTGCCAATAATAGATGAGGCATTTAGTTTAAATAACTCATAGCCAAATAACGCATTAGGAACCATATTATTCTTAATACGATAAGCAAGTCCTTCCACAATAGCCGTTTTACCAATACCAGCCTTACCTACCAGTAAGGGCGACTTTTCAGGGGTTAAAAGAATTAAAATCATTTGTTTAATCTCTTCTTCTCTACCAATAGCAGGATCTGTTATATAATCTCGTTCTACTAAATTTTCGGCATATCTTTCTAAAAAACTTATATTTTTTTCTTCCATAATTAATTCACCAAAAATATTATACCGGAAAACTAGTATCTAGACAATCATAAATAATTCTGCTAAAATAAAAATTCCTAAAAGGAGATGATTATTTTGGATATTAAGATTAATCATATTGATTATGGTGCCATGAAACTTGTTATCGAAAGCCGTACAACTGATAATATTAATTATGAAGTTAAAATTATTGATATTACTCCTCGTCGTGATAGCAAAATATCAGATAATACTGTAGCACTTTTAAAATTTAATGCTTTAAATCCCGATAGTTTAAAAATTACTACGCGTTCTAAGGCTTATTCTAAAGATATGGGTACTGATATAATTAGAACTTCTCTTTATCGTACTTTTCCTAATACGAATATCAATAAGACTAATAATGAACTTACCACATCGCTTGAAAAAAATAATAACTTAGTTTTAAGTCGTTTAAGAAATGACAAAAATAAGCCAAAAGTTAGTTCAAAAGTTATCAGTGCGTAAATTTGTAACTATAGTGCGAAAAAAAGTTAAAAACTAGTTAATTTTATATTGACTTATTATCTCATCTGGGATACAATTAACTAGTAATTGATGCCTGATTAGCTCAGTCGGTAGAGCGCACGGCTGTTAACCGTTAGGTCGTAGGTTCGAGTCCTACATCAGGCGCCATTTATGTTAATTACAACTTCTTCGGAAGTTGTTTTTTTATGCAGAAAGCTAGTAATCGACTAAGATTTTAGCTTTTTTTCTCTATATCTCATTACAAAATAAGACTTATTTTATAAAAAGAACATTTATTTTAATATGTTGCCGTAATTTTGCAGTAAAAATTTAAATGATTTTTTGGAATTTAAAAACATAGAT
The DNA here is from genome assembly GCA_934096595.1 of uncultured Bacilli bacterium. Classification (GTDB taxonomy): domain Bacteria; phylum Bacillota_I; class Bacilli_A; order RF39; family UBA660; genus CAG-605. The sequence goes on from CAKOMH010000034.1 coordinate 7,691, forward strand.
TTACTTACTAAATATAGTAATAAAAATCTATGTTTTTTTCAATTAATTTTTTAAAGCCGTAATCGGAATTATATATATTCCTGTTTCTGGATCTTTAGCAATAGCCTTTTGATAGCCAACTACAACTGCCATAAAAACTGGTTTTTCCAAAACATTATCATAAAATTTCTGTAAACTTTGTTTTGCTTCTTCCACACCTTGATAACTCAACTTAATTTCTATTGCAGCATAATCACCATTTTTAAATTCTAAAATAGCATCAACCTCATCACCCGACGAATTATCACGAAAATGATACAAATGTCCTTCCAAAGATTCGATATATATTTTTAAATCTCTTTCTACTAGACCCTCAAACATAAAACCTAGGGTATTATGATCTTTTAATAACTTATCTTTGGTTAATTCTAAAGCAGCGCAAGCAAGTGAAGGATCGACAAAATGTCTTTTTGAAGATTTGCCAATCCTTTTTGAAGATCTATAGTTTGTACTAAAAGCCTCTTGATTATAAATCAAATATAAACTATTTAAAACCCCAAGATAATCACTTACTGTCTGTCTGCTTTCCAAAAGTTCATCAGTATTTTCATAAGTTTCAATATCCGATACTAAAGTCGTATCGGCAACCACTGTGGCCTCATTTCTTGCAAGAGATCTTAAAAGCATTCTCATTTTATTAGGATCTCTTTTTCTATCCATTCGCTCATGAATATCCTTATTAATAACAGAATCCAAATAACTTCTTGGAATAATAACTGCATCATCACCAGTGTTTTTGATATTAGCAGGCCAACCACCTCTTAAAATTAAGTCGGCTAATTCATCAAGTTCAATGCAATCAAAATAACCACATTTAACAGTATCATTATACATATCCATTAAACTAACAATTCCTTTAGAATCTCCTGACTCAAAAAGACTCATTGGTTCCATATGAATTGTAGCTATTCTTCCCGCCCCAGAATGAAATACTTTATTATTCTCATTTTCTTCATCGCTTTTTTCTAAAGAAGTAGAACCAGTTAAAATAAATTTACCTTTTTTAGTATCTTCATCACATTCATGACGAACAGCATCCCAAATTTTGGGAACAAGCTGCCATTCATCTATCAACTCGGGTTTATTATCCAAGAATATGTATTTGGGATTAATATTAGCATTATCACGATTAGATTTTTCTGTCATGTAAATAACACTTTCGGCATGATTTAATGCTGTCCAAGTTTTTCCACACCATTTTGGCCCTTCAATAGAAATAGCTCCAAATATGTGCAAATATCTGTCAATTTTTTCATCAATTATTCGTGGTATATATTCACTTTTTGTTAATTTCATAGTAATATTTTTCCTTTCTTAAACTTATTATAGCATTTCATTTAACACTTTTCAATCATTTTATTTAACACTTTTCAGCAATTTCATTTAACACTTTTCAGCAAATATATTTAACACTTTTCAGGAAATTTCAAAAAAATCCATATGTCCCATTAGACATATAGATAAAATTATTCTTCTTTATAATCTCTAAATCCTAGATAAAACACTTTAGGAGCATCACAAGTAAAAGTCATTTCTTTATTTGTCAAAGGATGCTTAATTACTAATCTATTAGCATGTAACCCCAAACGACTTAAAGAGTTAATTCTAGCTTCATATTTCTTATCCCCAACAATCGGATTACCAATATAGGCAAGACTAGCTCTAATCTGATTTTTTCTTCCGGTTTTAATTCTTACCTTTATTAGACTTTGAGTCTTATTAGTATCTAATACTTCATACTCAGTAACACTAGATAACCCCTTATCACTAACATAAACATGGTGGGTTTTATCTTCTTGTAAGTAAAATCTTAGAGTATCTTTTGGTTTTGGTAATTTACCTTCAACCACGGCAATATATTCTCTTGTATACCTTAACCAGTTATTTTGTAACATTTCCTTTAACTTTGGATTTTTAGCAAATAAAACAAGTCCCGATGTATCTTTATCTAATCTATGCACTACAAATACCTTTTGATTTTTCTTATGTAAATACTCTCTTACTTCATGATACAAAGTACGCATTTCTTCTTTATCAGTGGCAACTGTAAGTAATTTTGCTGGTTTATTTACAACTAGTATCTCTTTATCTTCATATATAATATTTAACTTTTTCATTTATTCTAATTCTCCTAAATCTTTAAGATAAGATTCGTATTCATCTAAAGCCGTAAATATCTCACTAGCACTTTTACAACTACAAATCTTATTTTTCATTTCTTTACTCTTAGGCATTCCTTTTAAATAATATAGAATATGACTTCTAATCTCTAGGGAAGCACTTATTTCATTAGTATCTTCACATAATAACTTATAATGATAACGCATCATATCAATTTTTTCTTTATTTGATACTTTTTCGGGTTCTAAACCTTTTTCTAAGTAATTAACACAATCTCTTATTAACCAAGGATTACCTAGTAGACCCCTACCAATCATTACGGCATCACAACCTGTTTCTTCTAACATTTTCTTAGCAAGATAACAATCAGTTACATCACCATTACCAATGACCGGAATAGATACAGCCTCTTTGACTTTTTTTATAATGCTCCAATCGGCTTTTCCTGAGTAACCTTGAGCTCTAGTTCTGGCATGAATAGCAATCGCCTTGGCCCCTGCTTCTTCACAGACTTTAGCTACTTCCACAGCATTAATATGTTCACTATCCCAACCAGCCCTAATTTTTACAGTAACTGGAACATTTACAGCTTCAACAACACTAGATACTATTTTTCTGATTTTTTCTGGGTCTTTTAAAAGAGCACTACCAGCTTGATTTTTAATAGCTACTTTAGGAACCGGACAACCCATGTTAATGTCGATAATATCGGGATGCTGAATTTTTTCTACTAACTTAGCGGCTTCCACAAACGATTCTTCATCACTTCCAAATATTTGTTGACTAATAGGTCTTTCTAACTCATCCATTTTAAGTAAATCTAGGGTTTTCTTACTTTGATAACATAAAGCTTTATCGCTTACCATTTCGGCATAAATTAAACCTGCTCCCATCTTTTTTAAAATTTTCCGATAAGAAGTATTCGTAACTCCCGCCATTGGCGCCACTACAACCTTATTTTTAATATAAACATTTCCTATATTCATTTTTTCACCCAATTTCTTTAACGACTTAAATAAGTACATTCATTATAGCACACCCAAAACTAACTACCAAGAAAAAAAGAGTCTTAATGGTAAAAAACTCTCTTTAATCTCTTTTCTTAAATTTAATTTCTACTGTATCATTTTGTTTAAGTAAAAATCCATTCGCATCATCAGTATCTAAGTGAATTTCTAAATAGCCATCACTACTAGTTTTAAAGAAAGCCTCAATTAAACCTTTCTTTTCACCATCTATAATCACCCCAACAGGCTCATCATCAACAACACCCCACTCCTTAGCAAGGGCATCCGATATATGAATATGACGATTAGCAATTATTCCACAAGGAAGAGTAATCTTATCTTTAGGACCAATTATTTCTAGTTCGCTAGCGCCGTCTAAATGTCCACTTTTTCTAACCGGCGGATTTATTCCTAACTTATAAGCATCAGTTTTTGATACTTCTACTTGATTATAAGAACGGAAAGGTCCTAAGACTCTAACTTTCTCAATTGACCCTTTTGGTCCTTTAATAATTACCGTTTCTTCCGCTGCAAATTGTCCTGGTTGATTTAAAGCTCTCTTAAAAGTTAATTCACTCTTACCAAATAACTTCTCATATACTTCTTTTGTTAAATGACAATGTCTATTAGACACTCCAACACTTATCTTCATAATACCTACTTTCTTAACACTAAAATTATATCGCATCTAAATAAGAATAACAATGAGTAAACATGCCAGTTTATATAAATATCTATCTTCAATTTAAAAACAGCAAAATTCACTATTGACAAACTTGCAAAAAAAAGTTATAGTAAGCACCGACATTTAAAGAGGGGGAGGAAAATTTTAAATGAAAAAATTTAATGAAAGCGATTTAGAAGCTAATAGAATCGGTAATAACGCAACAGATGAAGAATGGAAAATAATAAAAGATTTTTTATGTGAAGGGCATATTTCCAACCAAGATAGTGCAAAAATTTGCTATCAAAACATTAAAGAAAATAAAAAATGGTATTATAAACTTAATGCAATAGTTAATGATGGTAATTTGATTGTAGAAAAAATGGTAATTGGATTTGTAGTAGCCGCTTTAGCATTTGGGATTTATCCAGGAATTATTGATGATATAGTAGCACCATTAATTGGCTATTCTTCTTTGTTTTATAATATTCCGGATACTTTAAATGGAATATTGCGTGTAGTTACAATGGCTGGCGCTGTTTTAGCACAAGCCAAAGTTATTAATAAGCTTTCATATGAAAAAGATATCGACCTATTGCAAAAAAATTTAAAAAAAGCAATTACTCAAGGTAAAAAAACAAGTATCAAAGACCATATATTAAATTTCTTTACTAAAGGAGCAAAAGAAAAAAGCAAAATTTCCAGCCAATCACTTGTCGATTATGTCGATAAAGAACTAACCGAAAGAGGCACAAATCAAGATGAAGAAATCATTAAAAGACAAAATGAGGAACATGCATCAGCCTTTGTTAAACTTATTGGTGAAGATATGAAAAGTATTATTGCTAATCCATATCCTAATTATGAAGAAGATCTTGATGCCCTTCACAATTTAGCCAATGAATATGTAGAAAACATAGTAAAAGAACAAGAAGCAAACTTAACTAGTAAAATTGCCTTAAAACTATCTGGCAGTAAAGATTTCTATGGTAAACTTAATGATTTAGAAGCGAAAATCAAAAGAAATATGGAAATTAACAAAATGCGTAAATACAATGATGGTTATTTATCTGATATTATAAAAGATGGAGCTAAAGTCGTAGAACAAGACAAACAAGTTTATAATGGTCCGACAATTAATGGACATATTCCAACATTCGAAGAACAGTTTTACGAAGATTTACAAGTACCTGCAAATGATACTGGTAGTGCTCGCAAACTTAAACCAAATAACTAATAGAGAGTTAAAAGCTCTCTATTTTTCGGGTTCAAGAATTATAATTTGCTGATTGCTCTATTAATTTATTATTATTATTTAATTTCATTATCATTATCTAATTCTAAAGCCTTATTAACATAGTTTAATGATTACCATTATTAAAAGAAACAACCGCTAAAATATCATATATATTTAAATCATTAGTAAATGTTTCATTAATATATATTTTAGGATGTTTCTTTATTTTTAAAGCCTCTTTAGAACGATTTAATTTCATGTAACACCTAGCAATAAAATGTATATCCAAACAAATATTTGTTATATTTAATTGACAAGAAAATAATAATACGCTAGAGTAATTATTATTAGCTTAAGAAAGAAGAAATGATTATGAAAAAGTACAACGCTGATTACTTAGAAGAATATTATACCCAAAACTATAATGTTGTTGAACGAGAAATTAATAAACATAAACACAGGATTTGGCCAACAGTTAAAAATTATTTAAGTACAGGTAAACTACATAATAAAGAAGAGGCTTTAATTTGTTATAAAGAACTAAAAAATAATAAAGAATGGTATTATAAGATGAATCAAGACTATGAGTTACATTACACCGTTTTAAATGATGGTACCGTAGTAAAAGATGATTATGGAGAAAAACTTTTTAATAAGCATTTAGAAGAAGAAAAAGAAAAAAGACTAGAAAAAGAGAATAATCAAAAATCCATATTACTCATTTGTAGGATGGTATTTTTGGCATTAAACGGTATTTTTGGCGTCTTGTCCATTTGTACAGCTAGTTTTCTATTTATTGTTCTGAATATTATAACCCTTATAATGGGAATTATATCGACTATATTATACCAATTTAATGACAATAAAATAGAAAATGAAATTGAAGATATCGAAAAAGAAGTAAAATATCTATTATTAGACAAAGATATTGATGACTTGGAACAAGAATTAAAACATTATTTAGAGATGGATATTATTCAAGAAAATATTTCTAACGAATTTAAAAAACGCTTACAAAAAGAAAAAAGCATTGATTGTACGAAAGGAAAAGGAAATAATATTGATAATGAGCAAAATGATAAACAAGCATCTAAGTTTGTGCAGTTAATTGCTGAAAATATAAAACTTATTTTCGCTAATCCTTATCCTAATTGTGAAGATGATATAAATGCTCTTAATGAATTAGCAAATGAATATGTAGAATATATTATTGCTAGTTCAAGTACTAATGAACTTCTAATTGAAAATAATAATTTTTATAATAGACTAATTGATTTAGAATTTAAAATTCATGAGAACATTAGAAATAATATGACCAAAGAACTTAATGAAGAGTACTTAAAGAAAGTTATGAATAAGGCTCCTAATTCGGTTGATACTTCTAAAATATATACTAATCAAGTAATTTGTGAACACATTCCTACTATAGAAGAAGAATTTAATACGGAATCACAAAGTTATGATGCTGATGATACCGAGGCTAAAGGATACGGGCGTGTTCTTAGTCATAATGATTCTTCATCAAAATAATAGTTATTTTAATAGTTTTGGAAGATAATAAGTTTGATAGTGCTAATCACTCTCGGATGATGAAAATCATCCTTTTATAATACTTTTAACTAGCCAATTAATTTAATTATCAAGATTATCTACTACAATCAAACAATACAGCTCTATTAACCAAAAAGATAAGAACGCAGATATATTTCTATATCTAAATAGCAATTAAAACATTTTCAATAATTTTTTTATTATTAATTAATCTTTCATTATTTTTATCTAATTCTAAAGCTTTATTTATATATCTTAAAGAACTTCGATATTTACCATTATTAAAACAAGCCACGGCTAAGATATCATATATATTTAAATCGGTAGTGAAAGCCTCATTAATATAAGTTTTGGGATGTTTCTTTATTTTTAAAGCCTCTAAACATAGTTTTTCTGTTTCTTTATAATCTTTTAATTCATATGTAATTAAGGCTTTTTCCATATAAGGATCTCTCAGATAAGGACTTTCTTTTATCGCCATATTTGCCCACATTAAAGCCTCTTTAGGGCGATTTAGTCTCATATAAGCTCTTGCAATAAAACGCATTGAGGCACATCTTTCATCCTTCCAAGTAGCACTTTTTAAATTTAAATGTTTTTCTAAAGTAGTAATGGCTTCTTCATACTTCCCATAATACATATATTCTCTTCCTAAATAATGCATATTACGGTCATTTTTCGGATTTTCTTTTATCGCTAGTTCTAATAAGGGTAAATAAGAACTTCTGCTTTTCATACTATCAGGATAATGATTAACTATTATTTTTTCAGTATATAAATATTTTTCTTCCCCCTTATATTCTAATATTTCATGAACCGGATTAACCCAAGTAAAACCCTTTCTCGCATGAATTTTTTCGCCATAAAAACTTATTATAGGATTATTATTTTTATCTAAAGACCAATTATAAACATATCTAATTCTCGTTAAATCATCCTTCCAAAGGGCTTGTATCACATCATACCAGCCACTTACTAAAACTTCATCTAAATCTAGACAAACACAGACATCATAATCATCAGGTATCATCTCTAAAGATTTATTGCGGGCTACATCAAAACGCCATGGTTTTATTATTTCTTGTTTAACCGTAACCCCTAAAGACTTTAATAACTTAACAGAGTTATCGGTAGAACCTGTATCTAAAACATATATTCCATCTGCCCTCTTTACTGAATCATACCATCTTTTTATAAACTTTTCTTCGTTCTTACAAATAGCATATACACATATTTTCAAATATTATCACCTATTAATTATATTAATAACAAGATTAAAAAAGAATTAATAAGTCCAAGAAAAATAGCCATAAACACTTCAAAGTTATGACTTTTTAACTTTGAAATATTTATGCCTTTCTATTTTACAATTTATATTTTTCAATAGTTTCAGTATATATGCTGGATTTTTTTAAATAAACAGATAATATTATTGAACGGATAATTTATAAGGATCTTCCATCGTTCCTGCACCTTGAAACAGAAGTCCAGGTTTTAGATTTAAAACTGCCCGGGCGCCATCTCTGTACTGAACACTGCCATTGAGAAGGTTACCACGGTTACTCTGATAGCGCCCATGTGCAATGCTTCCGCCTGCGCAATAAGGCGACAGCAACCATTCATCGTTACCGGTATATAAATAAAAATTAGAATTACTTGACCAACTACCACCAGCTAACATGAATTCATCAGCTGTTAATAAGCCAATTGGATATTTTAAGGAACCATTACCGTTAGTTATATCACTAACCGTAAAGGCATCATTCTTTTGTGGACAGGTTAATAATGTTTTGCTTGAATTATACCATCTATATTCTGTATAATCTTTTCCAGCTCCGGTACCTGAAGTTATACTTCGATCATTACAAAATAAATTATCGGCTAAGTATTGTTCATATTCGGTACTTTTAATATTTTTTTCGTACCAATTATCTAAATATTTTTTGATTGTTGAATCATTAATATTGGTTTGGGCTTGTTCCTTTGTGGTTGTAACATTATATACTCCATCATACTTAACCACGGCATTAGTTTCGCCAGTTGTTACACTTGTAATTTTATAAAGCATATCATAAGTTGAAGGAGTGCTAGTATCTAAAGATGTGTAATAACCAACATAATCATTACTTAAATCACGACCTAAAACAGCAATTGGATTTTTTAATCTAAATTTCTTTGTATTCTTATCATGAATATATTCTTTTGAAACATAATAAGTGTTTGTATTATACAAATTTGATGTTGAATATGGAACAGCAGCTTCTTTTACCCCATCAAAATTGCCATACATATATCCAACATATTTATTATCATCATATGAGCTGTTAAATGCCGTAGTTCCGATATATCTATCTGCACTTGCATCACCATTAGCATGAGCTACTGTTCCATCATAAATAATACGCATTGAACCATCACCATTAACTCTAACGATACGCCAATATTTATTAGCAAATAAGACATAGTTATTGTCGACTGTTCCCCGATAGTAATAACTTGTTCCATAAGCATCTGGTGCACTACACAAGTAACCACTTGTTGATTCACCTGCTGGTTTAGTTATTGAACCATCAGCATTTACGGTTGGACATTTGCCTGTTGTATCTAATTGAGCAATTATATCAGCAGTAGATAATTGCTTTCCCGCCAAATCTAAATTTATTGTATACTCTTGACCTTGTTGAATATTTTGATCACCTTGG
>CAKOMH010000035.1:0-16997 GCA_934096595.1 uncultured Bacilli bacterium
GTAAATATCGACATAGTTGCTTTATCATCTAAAGGTACTTTAGTAATATCATCACCTGTTAAATCTTGAATCATTCTTAATTGGGTTGGGTCAGTATGACCTAAAATATCTAATTTCAAGACATCAGCATCGATAGCATGGTAATCAAAGTGAGTAGTACGCCATACACTCGTGGGATCATCAGCAGGATATTGGAATGGAGTAAAATCATAAACTTCCATGTACCCCGGAATAACAACAATCCCCCCAGGGTGTTGACCAGTTGTTCTCTTAACACCAGTACAACCCATTGCTAAACGCTCTATTTCTAAGTTACGCATGATAATGCCTTTATCTTCACAGTAACCTCGAACATAACCATAAGCCGTTTTTTCAGCAACAGTACCAATAGTTCCTGCCCGATAAACATTATCAACCCCGAACAATACTTTCGTATAATCATGAGCGCTCGCTTGATTCAAATCACTAAAATTCAAATCGATATCAGGCACTTTATCAGCATTAAATCCTAAGAAGGTAGCAAATGGGATATCTTGACCATCTTTAATCATAGGTATATCACAGTTTGGACATTTTTTATCAGGAAGATCAAAGCCACTTGAATAAGTTGACCCTAAAGGATTACCTTCTTCATCATCGAAAATACTTAATTTACATTTGCTACAACGATAATGAGCTGCTAAAGAATTAACTTCTGTTATCCCCATCATGCAAGCAACAAACGAAGAACCAACAGAACCACGGGATCCAACTAAGAAGCCTTCATCATTAGAGTGTTTTACTAACTTTTGGGCAATCAAATAAATAACATCATAACCAGCACCAATAATACCACCTAGTTTTTTCTTAGCTTCTTTATCTAGTTCTTCATCACTAGGTACTTCTTCTAATGTATCTTTTAAATATCCCTTAATATAATCTTTTACACAATCATAACCACCAACAATTGTTTTATGCAAAATAGCAAATATTTCTTTCTCTTTATCAGTAATAGCCTCATCTTTATTAGCATAATAAGTTATAGCTTCTTTTAATGAATCACCATAAAGTTCTTTAGCCAATCTATCTTCAATATGATAAGGCAAAACATCACCATACCAGTCCCTTGCCTTTGTATAAACAAGCTCAGTCATTGTTTCAATCGAATTAGGAATTTTGGGCGCAAATGGTTTTGGTGTTGCAATAATTACTTCAATTTCGCTAACCATATCCGCAATTTTATTAGGATTAGTAACTACAATTTCATAAGCTGTTTCTTCCCCTAAAAAACTAAATTCTTCTAACATTTCATTAGTAGTTTTTAAATACATATTAGGAACAGCCATGCCTTTACGATTTAATGGGTGTAACTTACCGTTGAATTTAGTATTAACAATTATTTCTCGATAAATTAAATCTTCTTTCGTTAAATTATGAACATCTCCAGTTGCTACCACAGGTTTTCCTGCTTCTTTAGCTACTCTAATAATTCTCTTCAAATAATTTTGCGCTTCAATTTCATTATTAAATTTACGATCAACCCCAATCAAATGCGAGAACACACTTAGTGGTTGAACCTCAATATAATCATAGAAATTCATCATGTTAACAAGTTCTTCATCTTCCATACCAGCGGCTTTTTCAAATATCTCATTATTAACACAAGCCGAGCCAATTATAAGTCCATCTCTTAAATTGGAAATTTCTTTTCTTGGAATTTTTGGCTGTTCATTTTTATAAAGATATTTCGTATTAGCCATACTTATAATTTTAAACAAATTCTTTAAACCATCACGATTTTTAGCAATAATAGTTGCATGAAAAGGATAAGCAAACTTAACTAGACTTTCGGTATCAATACTGTTAACTAGTTTAGTCGTAGTCGAAATATTTTGCTGATCAAAATCTTTACAGAATTTATAAAATGCATACGCCGTTCCTTCCGCATCATAATCAGCTCGGTGATGTTTATCTTCATCCCAAGGAATATTTAACTTTTTAGTTAAAGTACTAAGTTTATGATTTGGCCAATCAGGGTGTAACATTCGGGCCATACTCATAGTATCTAAAACCGTCGCGTTAAATTCCCCCAAATTATATTTATTACAAGCCGCCTTCATAAATGAAATATCGAACTTAGCATTGTGAGCCACTAACGGTAAATCTCCAACCCACTCTAAGAATTTCTTAATAACTACATCTTCGTTTTCTTTTCCTTTTAACATATCATCTGTAATATATGTTAAATCGATTATTTTTTGAGGAAGGGGACGATGGGGATCAATCAACTCATCAAAACGATCTAAAACTTCGTTATTTTTTATCTTAACTGCCCCTATTTCAATCATTTGATCACTACCAGCATAAAAACCAGTTGTTTCGGTATCAAATACAACATAAGTTTGATCTAATAAATTATATTCCCTATTATTAAAGACAACATCAATATCATCATTAACAGCATTTATTTCTGTACCGTATAATACTTTAAAATGGTCCTTCGGATCTTTACCCTTATTAATATTTTCTACGGTATGATATAGTTCTGGAAAAGATTGAACACAGTTGTGATCAGTTACGGCAATTGCCTTATGTCCTAAATTATAAGCATATTTTACTAAAGCTTCTGCAGGAATAACAGCATCCATCGCACTCATCATTGTATGGGTATGTAACTCCACTCTTTTAATTTCCGCATCATCTTTAACTTTATTTTCTTTCGAAGCAATATGCTCCATATTGCGAACTTTTAAAACCAATTCTTTGGCAAAAGTATCAAATTCAACATTACCATGAATACGATACCAACTTCCAGCTTTTAAATTATCCATTACTTCGCTAAACTCATCATGATCTTTCTTAAAAATCTTCGCTAAAATACTATTAGTTTTATCACTGATTTTAAGAGTAATAATATTAATTGTTTCTTTTTCTAAAGTGGCAATCTCCCCAAAAATAAAGGCTTCTACAATTACATTTTTAGTATCACCCATTATATCATTAATTTCCATAATATCACCATCAATATGTTTTCCTAAAAAAACTGGTGATACTTCTTTTACAACTTGTTCTTCATGACTAGATTCCATTAATTTTTTGATTTCTTCTTGTTTTAACACATTAACCATTGTTGTAATATTAATATCTTTAATTCCATAAAGATTAAGTCTATTAATTAAACTCTTTACCCCTTCTAAAACTAATTTTTCTTCAATTTTAGTATTTACTTCTACAATAATAATATCATCATCCATTGTTACATTATTATCAATAATTCCACTTAACGAAGGCTTAGTACTTATATAATTATTTAAAACATACTTAAAAATACTAATTATTTTATCTTTATCGGTAATATTGCTTACAATAGTTAAATTAACTTTAATATTTCCATTAATTCCTCGTTTACAAGCCTGATATAGTTTATCAACATCTTGAGGCCTTAAATCATCTGGAAGCATCATCACTACATTAAATTCCCGTTTTTTTTCATCAAGTAAAACTTCTTTTATCTTATAATTTTGATAATCTGTTAATTCATTTATCCCTAGACTTTGAAAAAACAATTCTTCACTACTCATTTTTAGATACTCCTTACTACATTTATATTTATTTGATACTTATCAATTCTTCTTGCTACTGTTCCCATTACAACCACTAAATTGCCAACTCTTAAATTTTCTAAGTAACTAATTTTTTTAGGAAACACTACAAAATCCATACTTCCAGTTTCATCAGTTCCATTAACAAAAGCCATATCTTCATTCTTTTTTGTTTTTATTTTTCTAATGTCATTAACTAAAACAACCATTTTAACATTCTTACCTAAGTAAGTCTTAATATTATTTATTTTTACTATATCTTTCGTATTATATTTACTAGCAGGATGATTACTTACATAAAAACCATAAACATTTAGTTCTTGGTTCATCAAGGTTTTATCATCAAACTCATCTTCTATTTTCAAGATTGGTTTTTCTACTAAAGAAGGATCTAAATCATCGCAAACTACAGCATATCTTAATACTTCTTCTAACATATTTATCATAGTCTTATGATTGATTTTAAAAGTATCTAAAGCTTTAGCATAAATCAAACTTTCAATAACATTTTTCTTAATACCTAATTTATAGAACCTTCTTACTAAATCAAAATAATCTTCAAATAAACCATTTTCTTCTCTGTCTTGCAATATTAGATTGACAGTATTACTTCCAATATTTTTTATAATACTCAAAGGTAATAATAAATAATTATTTTTACTTAGATAAACTTCTTTACTTTTATTGATATTAGGAGTCAAAATAGTTATCTTATCTTTCTTAGCTATATTTAAATAATCTTCGGTTTTCTTACTATTAGAAATAGTCATATTAAGTAAATTAGCCAAAAATAATTCTTTATAATGCACTTTCAAATAAGCCATTTGATAACCAATCAGTGCATAGCTTACTGAATGCGCTTTGTTAAAACCGTAATTGGCAAACTTTAATATTAAATCATAAACTTCTGTCGCTTTTATCTTATCATAACCTTTTTTTACAGCGGAAGTAATAAAGTTTACTCTTTCTTTTTCGATTACTTCTTTTTTCTTTTTACTCATAGCGCGTCTTATATTATCCGCCTGTGCAAAACTAAAACCCGCCATCGTTACTAAAATTTGCATAATTTGTTCTTGATAAACAATAATACCATAAGTTTCTTTTAAAATTGGTTCTAACTCGGGAACAATATAAGTTACATCAGCCCCATTTTTTCTTTCAATAAAAGTATCAATATTGTCCATTGGTCCTGGTCTAAATAAAGCCACAGCGGCATATAAATCATTAAAACTTTTAGGTTGTAATTTTCTTAAAAATTCTTTCATACCTGTTGACTCAAACTGAAATATTCCATCAGTATCAACCTGACAAAACAAATCAAAGGTTTCTTTATCATCTAAAGGAATATTATAAAGATTAAAATACTCCGGTAAATTTTTTAAAATATTATGAATAAATGTTAAATTAGATAAAGCCAAAAAGTCCATTTTTAAAAAACCAAGCTCTTCTAAATAATTCATTGTTAAACCTGTATTAATGCCATTAACATTCCTAACAACGGGCATAACCTCTTTTAAGGAAACAGAAGAAATAACCACACCAGCAGCATGCACTGACATATGTCTTTTTAAACCTTCTAATTTCATTGCCACTTTATATATTCTTTGTAAAACGCCATTTTCGTCGAGCATTTTTTTAATTATAGGATTTTGGAAGTTCTCTTTCAAACTCAATTTTGAATTAATATTACTAACAAAAGTATCAACTAATTTATCCTCAACAATTATATATTTACTGACATCGCGAATAACTTGTCTAGCTTGCAAAGTTCCATAAGTCGTTATTGGTGCCACATTATATAGACCATACTTTTCTCTAACATAATTAATCATATCTTCGCGTCTAACATCTTCAAAATCAATATCAATATCAGGCATAGTTACTCTATCTTTATTTAAGAATCGTTCAAAAAGCAAATTATATTTTAACGGATCAATATTAGTTATTCCTAGACAATAACTTACTAAAGCTCCCGCCGCTGAACCACGACCAGGTCCGACTAAAATATCATTTTTCTTCGCATATTTAACATAATCATAAACAATCAAAAAATAATCATTAAATCCCATCTTATCAATGACATCTAATTCATAATTTAACCTCTTTATATAATTATCGCTAACTTTATTATTAAATCTCTTTTTAAGTCCTAAAAAAGCTAAATTATAAAGATAAGTTTTACTATTAACATCTTTATTAAATACAGGAATATATCGTTTCGATTTATCTATTTTAATATCAATAGTACTAATAAATTTATTTAGTCTTTCTATATCATCATTATTCAATTTATCAGTCTCATAAGCAGTATTAAAGGTTTCAAAATCATTATCACCAATTTTTTTCAAATATTCTAAATAAACTGTATCACCAGAATTAAAACATCTTATTTCTTTAATAAATAGTATATTGGAGGTAACCAAACTCAAATTCTTTTTTTCCTCTAAATTAGCATAAGCAATAAATATATCATTAATATTTTTAATGGTTTTTAATTCTTCGTAGTTGCCTTTAAATTCATAAGGAATAACTACATAAATATCAGAACTTTCTAAATCAATAAGAGATACACTTTCTTCTAAAACAACTTTATTATTTATCTTAACTAACTCTAAATATCCTTGATAATTCTTAGCATATAAATAGTAGTTACTATCATTTATTCTAACAATTAATCCAATAATAGGCTTGATGTCATTTGCAACGCAACTATCGAAAAATTCCATAACTCCATTTAAATTATTATCTAAAAGACCAAGTGTAGTAATATTATTTTGCTCAGCAAAGTTAATTAGATCATTTATTTTAATTAAACTTGTTAACAAAGTATATTCAGACTTTATTCCTAAAGGACTATACTTCATAATATCACCACCCTTTACTATCTTTAGTATATCATTTTTATTTTTAAAATTTAAGTACTTACTTGTGCAATTAATATACTATCATATATTAAAAAAAATAACACCTCTAAAAGGTATTATTTCTTACTTTTTTTGTTCACTGCCACCCCATTCAACTACAGTATAACCATTTCGTTTAACTTTATTTAGTTCTTGTTCATTTATAGTAACCTTTTTATCTACCCCTTTAAATTCCATAAAAACTCTTATCAAAGTTTCTGGCTCTGGCGTTATATTTAAAGGCATTTCTTTTTCTATCTCTTCTTTAGTTGCGAACCTAATTAAATTATATTTATTTTTCTGTAATCTTGGTAACCAATAAATTATAAATTCATTACTTTCCCTAGCGTTTAATCCTAATATAGCTAGTTTTTCTTCTAGAAAAGGTATTAAATCTTCTTTTGAAACAACAAAGCCATTATTAAACTCAATCTTTTCTTTTCTAACCCCTTCCCAGTACAATCCGTAATATTCTTTACCATCACTATCTATTAAAGTACCATCTGTTTTAGCATAAACATTCCAACCATCATTATATTGTGGATAAGTTGTTGTTAACTTTTCTGGATAGCCAAGTTTTACTTTAACATTCATATCATTAGTAGGATAAATATATATTAAAGGCTTATCAGCAGTTACTTCATCACAAGTATGATTTCTTTTACTAATATAATTATACTCAATCTTATTTATCTCGATATTTTTATCTAATTTTAAGAGATATGTTCTTGGATTTAAACCCCAAAATGAATAAAGTATCTCAGCCAAAATACCATCATTACAATAACTTGCATAAGTAATATCTATCTTTAAAACATCATCATTTAATTTATAACCTGTTGGAACAAAATTAAATTCCCAGCTATAATGATGACCATTTTGAGTATGGAAAACCACATAATTATAGTTTTCAAAATCATCAGCCTTTAATTTAGCATCAATCCCAGATTTCTCGTACTCTGAATATGAACTAATTAACTCATTTTGAATTAAATCCACATTATTTTTTAATTTAATAAAATCTTTGCCTATAGTTATATGAGTTATCCGAAAAAGATACACAATAATAACCATAAAAATGACTAAAATTCCAATTCCAATACCTTTCCATATTTTCTTAGTATTTTTCTTTTTCTTCATAATTAACCACACTTTTCCTATTTATTTGTATTTTGATAATAATTTCTTTCTTGTAATTTTTCTAAAATATAATCTAACTCGTCTAATTCTTCGCTATCAAGCTCATAATTATCCATAAACATTTCCACTAATAAAATTACTTCTCTTAAGTTAGCACACTTACTAACATCTATATTATATTTTTTTAAAACACTTATCTCATAATCATCAAGCATTAATTTTTTATTAACATTAACTAACATTATTTATTAAATTTCATCTCATTAGAGGCAATACCACGGTTATGTTTGATTTCTTCCCATTTCATATCCTTAGTAAATAGACATACTAAATTAATTGGTATCCAAGTTAAAATGAAAACTGCAAATAAAGCAATTGCACTCAACAGATTTTTAGCCTTTCTTTTATTATATTTCAAAATGAAAACACTAACGACAATGCCACTAACATAAGTTAATATCATAAATACAGCCCCGCTTGAGAACAATGACGAAAAAATATCATATAAACGAATGTTAAATATTCTAAAGAAAATTAAAGCCACAAACTCGGCAAGGCAAATTACCTGAACAACGGGCGCTACAAAGTTCATAAACATATCAAAGGAAGGTTGACTTCCTGTTTTAAAGAAGTGCTTAAGTAAATCTTTCCAATAAAGTTTTAAACATTGTAAGCAACCAACTGACCATCTTTTTCTTTGTTTCCAAGAAGCTTTAAATTCGACTGGTTGTTCATCATAAGTAACAGCATTTTCAACAAAAGCAATTCTTTCATCTCTTAATGCACACAATGCAGTAAACTCAATATCTTCGGTTAAAGTCTGAGTTGGAAAGCCCATCTCCTCGATTAATTCTTTTTTAACCATAAACCCAGTTCCATTAATGGAAGCATTTTGATTCATCGTCATTCTGGCTTTACTAAAAAAGAAATTTTGCATGTAATAATACAAGGAATAAGACCCACTTATCCAGTTATCACTAATATTTTTACTATCTCTAAAGCCCTGTGCTACACGATAACCACAACACAAAGTATCATTCATACGCGCTAAAAAATCAGGGTGAATAATATTATCTGCATCAAATATAATATAAGCATCAATATCCTTACGATTCTTTAATTTTTTAAAGACATATCGTAAAACTTCACCTTTTGATTTTACTTTTTCTTTAACATCAATTACAATAGCGCCCGCTTCTTTAGCAACTTTAGCTGTATTATCCGTTGTATTATTAACAGCCACATAAACTTCAAACAAATCTCTAGGATAGTTGGACTCTAAAACTGATTTTACTAAGTTACCAACAACGGCTTCTTCATTACGAGCTGCTATAATAATAGCAAATTTCTTCTCTGCTTCAAAAGGTACTATTTTAAATTTCTTAGGTTTTAGAAAACCATATAGTCCTGTCAAAGAATAATAAAGTCCATAAAACAGGGTTAAAGTAAAAAATATATAATAAATTGCTTGCCACATAATTAAACTTCCTTACTAATAAGTTATATCAACATTGTAT
This sequence comes from uncultured Bacilli bacterium, assembly GCA_934096595.1. GTDB lineage: Bacteria > Bacillota_I > Bacilli_A > RF39 > UBA660 > CAG-605. The sequence goes on from CAKOMH010000035.1 coordinate 9,142, forward strand.
CTTTTTTCTTAAAATTTGTAAAGGTTATATCGTATATGGTTAACCCCTACGCTAAAGTAATCAAAATTTCTATTATCTAATATTTTAGAATAATAAACTTCTGTTAAACCACTACACTCTCTAATCCGATAACTATTATTAAATCTATCTTTTAAATAAATAGCTTCTTTATAATCATTAAACAAATTATATTTTAATGTCATAATCTTAATATATCCATAAACAATAACTTCAATATTAGGTAATGTCTCATATCTTTTTTGATACTTTTCAATCAAAGTTTTAATCTGACTTAGTGTCATTTCATAAGATAAAGTAATTTTTTTAACACCTATACTATGTAAAAAAGCCACAGTATAAGAGTTAACAACATTTAAACTATAATCAGTATGAATATTAGTTAAATTTAAACCACCTATCTCAGAAACCAAAATTGGTTTTATTGAAGATTTCTTTAAATCATCTGAATATTTATCTATAACATTTGGTAATGCTTTTAAATACTTTGTATCTTCTTGATAAGAATAAATGTTTTGATACTTGCCAACTTTATCAATATCACTATCTTTAAAAACACAAGCATTTACATTAACCTCCTTAGTAAATCTTGGCACCTTTTTTTCATATTCTTTTTCAATTATCTTATCAGGAATATTTTCTCTTTTGGTATTTAAAATATCAATTGTTTCTCTTCTCAACTCATTAAGAGCAGTTAAAGGAACAAATATATCATCATCTAAAGAAATATCTAACTTCCTAAATTGATAAACAGTTCCTCCTAATTTAGTTAATTTTTCTAAAATAGTATCTTTAGTTAAAGGTCTATTTTTAGCCATATCAACAACGGGACCGTTAAGTTCGATATTATTTAATCCATCACTTAATTTAAATATTATCTTTTCATTTTTGTGTAAAGAAATACTTCCCGTAAGCATTACTTTTCGAGGATTCTTTTCAATCTCTTCCCTTATGCAATCCCCAATATATTTTGAAGATGTTAAAAAAACTTCATCTAAAACATTAGGCTTTTTCCAAATAGGCAAACTAATTACCATACCAGCTTTAGCTTCTTTTACTAAGTTACCTTGTAAATAAAAGTCATTTACAACTGTACCAATCTCCCCAACTGGTCCTTTGATTCTTAAACCATCTCCAATATGCAATTCATCTTCTAATTTTATTAAAGCATTAGTTTTAGTAAGTTTAACAACGCTCCCAATTTTAACGCCAACATTATTAGGTTGTTTCCCGTTTATAACATCGTTATTAGAAACATTATTTAAGAAACCTAAAGTATACTCGCGATTAAAGACCTTCTTTAATTTATCTAAGATCTCATAATCAATTGTTACTTCTTGCTTTTCTAAATAACTATCAATAGCCTTTCGATAGAGTTTCGTAACTAAATAAACATATTCTTTAGATTTCATTCGTCCTTCAATTTTAAAGGAATTAACTCCTATATCCATAAGCTTACCAATACTAGAAATAGCACACAAATCTTTCATTGATAAAGGATATTTTTTCGTCTTATTTAAAACTGTGTTATTTTTATCTACTATATCATATGGTAAACGACAAGACCCAGCACAAGCCCCACGATTACCACTTCTGCCATCAACTAAGCTAGAAAACAAACATTGTCCCGAATAAGATACGCACAAAGAACCATGGACAAAAACTTCAATATCTAACCCCGTCTTCTCTTTAATTTCTTTTATTGTATCAATATCGGTTTCACGCGCCAACACAATTCTTTTAAAACCTAATTTTTTAGCTACTAAAGCCCCATCTAAATTATGAATGTGCAATTGTGTCGAAGCATGAATTTCTAAATCAGGAAACTTTTGATGAATCAAATCATACATTCCCAAGTCTTGAATTAAGACTGCATCTATTCCCGACTTATGAGCATAACGAACAAAGTTTAAAAAATCCTCTACTTCTTCATCATATATTAAAGTATTACAAGTTAAATAAACTTTTACCCCATATTGATGAGCATATTTTATTGCTAATGCTAACTCTTCATCCGAAAAATTTTTAGAATAAGCTCTAGCTCCAAAATGATTACCTCCTAAATATACCGCATCACAACCACCTTCAATTGCCCATTTTAAGCACTCCATATCGCCAGCTGGCGCTAATAATTCATATTTCATAAAATCAATTTCTTTCTAAAAAGAGTTTAACATCGACATTAAACTCTTTATTTTTTATAAGCATACAAACGATGTACTTCTTTAATTGTCAAAGGACGATATTCGCCAGATTTCAAATTTCCTAGTTCTAAGAAACCATATTGTTCGCGTTTTAATTTTTCTACTTCATGACCCACAGCTTTAAATAAATTTTTAACAATATGATTTCGTCCTTCCATAATTGTTATTTCTACTAAATCCGTACATTTAACAATATCATGTTTCTTAATTTTAACTCTAGTTGGTTTACATAACATTTTATCAACTACAATACCTGTCTTTAATTTATGCAACTCCTCCATCGTTAAATTACCTTCTATTTTAGCAATATAAGTCTTTTCAACTTTATTCTTTGGATGCATTAAAATATTAGCTAAAGTTCCATCATTAGTTAAAATAATTAAGCCTGTTGTATCATAATCAAGACGACCCACAGGATAAATTCTTTTATCAGTATCAATTAGCTCAGTTACAATATTACGATTAAATTCATCGTTAAGACTACAAATATATCCTCTTGGTTTATTTAATAAATAATACTCATAACTTTCTTTCGCAAGTTGACGACCATTAACCGTTATAATATCAGTACCACTTACTTTTGTTCCTAACTCAGTAACAATATTCCCATTAACAGCAACTTTACCATTAACAATCAATTCTTCTGCTTTTCTTCTAGAAGCCACTCCAGCTTGAGCAATAACTTTTTGTAATCTTTCCATATATATAACTCCTAACTAACGCTTTTTCGCAGTAGTATAATATCACAATATTAACTATTAAGCAATTTATTTTGCTTCTTCCGAAGCCCTAGTTTCCCTAATAACTGTAATTTTAACTGTCCCTGGATATTGCATTTCTGCTTCGATTTTTTCTTTCATATTACGAGCAATTATCTTTGCTTTTGCATCATCAATTTCCTCTGGTTTAACCATAACTCTTACTTCACGACCAGCCTGCATTGCATATGTTTTTTCTACACCTTCAAAAGAATTACCAATTGTTTCTAATTGTTCTAAACGCTTAACATAATTTTCTATTGAATCGTTTCTAGCCCCTGGGCGCGCGGCTGACAAAGTATCCGCGATTTGAACTAAAATAGCAATAATGCTTTTAGGCTCTGTATCTCCATGATGTGATGCAATAGCATTAATAACTACTTCATCTTCATGATATTTTTTAGCTAGCATTACACCTAGTTCAACATGTGAACCTTCAACTTCATAGTCAATTGCTTTACCAATATCATGAAGCAAACCTGCACGACGCGCTAAAATAACATTTTCACCTAGTTCAGCCGCCATAAGTCCACAAAGATAAGCCACTTCCATTGAATGTTGCAACGCATTTTGACCATAACTAGTACGATAATTTAAACGCCCAATAATGTTAATTAACTCAGCATCAACTTTACCAAGACTTAAATCATATATTGCACTATTACCTAAATCAGTAATTTTAGTATTTATATCATTACAAGTCTTTGTATAAACTTCTTCAATTCTGGTTGGGTGAATGCGTCCGTCTTTAATTAAGGTTTCAATTGTAATTTTAGCTATTTCTCTTCTTAATGGATCAAAAGAAGATATAACAATAGCTTCTGGAGTATCATCAATTATTAAATCAACCCCTGTAACGGCTTCAATCGTCTTAATATTACGGCCTTCACGACCGATAAGACGCCCTTTCATATCATCACTAGGAAGAGCAATTGTACTAACTGTTTGTTCATTAGTAACATCAGCTGAATATCTTTGCATAGCCGAAACAATAATTCCTTTGGCTACTTCATGAGCATTCAATTTAGCTTTTTGTTCTTCTTCTTTAATATAATCAGCAATTTCTAAGGACATATCTTCTTCAACTTTTTTCATAATTAAATCATGGGCTTTATCTCTTTTTAACTTGCTAATTTCTTCTAGTTTTTCCATTTGTTTTTTTAATATTTCATCTATTTTCTCTTCTTTATCTTGTAACTTTTTTTGTTTGTCTAAGATATCATCATCTTTTTTATCTAAATTATTAGAACGAACTTGTAATAATTCTTCGCGTTTATCTAAATTTGTTTCTCTTTTATCAAGTCTATCTTCTAATTCTTTTAGCTCTTGTTTACGCTCTTTTATTTCTTTATCTGTTTCTTCTTTAACCCGTAAACTCTCAGCTTTTATTTCAGCTAAACTATTTTTTTTAGCCTCTTCAGCTTTTCTAACCGCATCACTAATCATATCAGCAGCTTTAGTAGCTAAGTTTTTCTTTCTAATCATATAAGTAACGATGACAATAACTGCCCCGACAAAAAGTCCCAAAATCAAGAAAATAATGGATAATAAATTTAATTCCATATAATTTTCTCCTCTAATAGAAATTAATCTATATTTTTATTATAATTAATTTTCTTCGATTTAGCAATGTTTTTTCCCAAAAGAAAAAGAGCCAAAAGACTAATACCTCTATTGCTCTTTCTTATTACATTTACTAATCAGTAATTTTTAAATTTTATTTTATATTTTTTATAAATCTTAAATTAGTTTAAATAATTATTTTTTTGCATCTAAATTATGTCGAAGTTAATAATTTTTGATTACCAGAAATCATTTGTTTTACTAACTTTTTCATTATTCTTCGGCGTCCTAAAGTAGCATCAATATTTAACATAAAATTAGTACTTGTTACCTCATCATAACCATACCACAATGAGACAGAATAATCTCTACTATAAATACAAGCCCAAGAATCTAAAACTGAATATTCACTAATTCCTAAAGCTTCTGTTTTTGCTCTATCGATAGTGGTAGTTCCTGTTTTACCTGCAACCTCGGCATTACCAACTTCTAAGGTTCCTAAAATTTTACCATATTTAATTGCATAAAGTAATATTTCATTAATATACTTAGCTGTTTTTTCACTACAAACTTTTTCTTTTTGATATATTTTTTCTTTAACCTCATTATTATCACGATAAGTTATTCGCGTATAAGAATAAGGTTCAATATAGTAACCACCACGCGCATAAGTACCATAAGCTGCCGACATTTCTAGAGGCGAAACACCTTCAAAAGCGCCAATGGAAGCTGACTCATATAAATTTTCACCATAGTTAATACCAAAAGCATGAACATAATCAGCTATTTTTTTCTTATCAACTTGTTGAAAAACTTTTAAAGCAGGAATATTTCTCGAATCTGATAAAGCTTGTTTAATTGTAATATACCCTTTATAATCACGCATAGCATTAACTATTCTTGTTCCATCGGAATAAGTATAAGGAGCATCCAAAATTATATCGTTTGGGGTCCCACCATTAAATTCAAAGTATGGTCCATAATCCATAAACGGCTTTATTGATGAACCTGGAGCTCGTTTAATATCAGTAGCATAATTATATTGTCTTGCCCCAGTCCTATTGCGACCACCACCAATAGCCATAATTGAACCATCAGCAACACTCGTAACGGCAATACCAGCTTGAATTGCGTCATCTTTAAAATTTTTCTTATTATTCATAACATCATTTACAGCATCTTGAACAGTTGTATCTAAAGTTGTCTGAATAATCATTGGCACATTATAAGGATTTAAACCAGTATCATTTATTATTTCATTAGTAACTGTATCAATAAAACTTTGATATTTATTAGTACCAACCTTTTTCACGATTAACATACTTGATACAGAAATATTTAAAGCATCTTGTAATTGTTCATCAGTTATATAACCATGTCTATACATTAAATTTAATACTTCGTTGCGTCTCTTGGTTGCATTATAAACATTTTCATAAGGATCAAAATCTGATGGTGCATTAAATAAACCAGCAATAAGTGCAGCTTCTGATAGATTTATATCCCGAACGCTTTTACCAAAATAATTCTGACACGCCATTTCAACGCCATAACTATGAGCTCCCAAAAATGGATAATTTACATAGATTTCCAATATTTCTTCTTTTGAATAATTTTTCTCTATTTGAAACATCGATAGATAAATATCAGTAAATTTTCTAATTATACCTTCTATTCCTGTAGAAACATTAGAAGTAAATACTTGTTTAGATATTTGCATTGTTATTGTCGAAGCACCACCAGCATTGCTATCACCTTTTAAATGGTTCATAGTAGCTTTAACAAACCTAACCAAATCAAAGCCTTGATGCTGAAAATATCTAGAATCTTCGGCTGCTACTATGGCATCTACCAAAACTTGAGGTAAATCATTATAACTAACTAATTCTCTGTCTTCAGTTCCTAACCTTGTTATTTCATTACCTTTTTTATCTAACATAATAGTAGATTGACTCATGTAAAGATTTCTTTTATCAAAAACGGGAGCATTCTTAACAATATAGTTAACGCCGAGTCCTACAGAAATAATTATACAAAAGAAAAGAAGAAAATTTAAGAACACAATGAAATGAAATTTCTTTTTTCTCTTCTTCTTTTTATTAACTACATACATTGCAAGGACCCCCTTTTCTTATGACTACAATTAATAGTAACACAAGTAAAAATCACTTGCAAGACACATAGTTTACTTTTTTAAAATTTTTTCTAATTCTCGTTAATTACTGATTTTCTTAGCTGTTTTATCAGTACTTTTTTCTATAACATCATTGAAATTATAATGTTTTCTAATCATAAGTTCTAATTCATTCATAATAGTTGGATTGCTGAGTAAATAATTTTTAGCATTCTCTCTTCCTTGACCAATTTTTTCACCCTTATAGGAATACCATGCTCCACTTTTATTTATCATACCAAGATCACTAGCAATATCTAAAATTTCACCAGTATGCGATACACCACTACCATAAATTATATCAACTGAAGCCGTCTTAAATGGTGGTGCTACTTTATTTTTAACAACTTTAATATTAGTTTTATTGCCGATAAATTTATCACCGTCTTTAAGTTGTTCTCCCCTTCTTATATCTAGACGAATACTAGCATAAAATTTTAAAGCCCGACCGCCAGTTGTCGTTTCAGGATTGCCAAACAATACTCCAACTTTTTCTCTTAATTGGTTAATAAATATAGCTGTTGTTTTAGTTTTATTAATGGTACCAGATAATTTTCTTAAAGCTTGACTCATTAATCTTGCTTGCAAACCAACATGACTATCTCCCATATCTCCTTCAATTTCGGCCTGTGGTACAAGGGCTGCAACAGAATCGATTACTACAATATTAACAACTTCACTTCTTACCAAAGCTTCACATATTTCTAAGGCTTGCTCACCCGTATCAGGTTGACTTAAAAGTAATTCATTAATATTAACTCCCAAGTTTTTAGCATACACTGGATCTAAAGCATGTTCAGCATCAATAAAAGCTGCTCTCCCTCCTCTTCTTTGGACTTCAGCTATTGCATGAAGAGCAAAAGTTGTTTTACCACTAGATTCGGGACCATAAATTTCAATAATTCGTCCTTTGGGATAACCACCAACCCCTAAAGCAATATCTAGACTTAAAGAACCGCTAGGAACCACTTCTACATTCAAATGTTCCTGCGAGCCTAATCGCATAACTGCACCTTTTCCAAATTGTTTTTCAATATCGGCAAGGACTTGATCAAGAACCTTGTCTTTATCTTTTTCTATAGTTAAATCTTTCATTCCAAACCTCCTATTTTCAAAGAATTTCTAAATTTATACTATCAC
>CAKOMH010000036.1:0-16216 GCA_934096595.1 uncultured Bacilli bacterium
ACTCCAAGTAAAGCCCTTGCTAGTGGCAATTACATTTATCTAATTTTACTTGTTATTATTGCGTTAAGTACATTCTTCTCATTTAAACAGGCAATGGCTAGTCAACCTCAAGACGGCAATTCTGATATGATGCGTCAAACTAAAACTATGACTTATATCATGACGTTTATGATTTTAATGACATCACTTTCACTACCAACGGCCTTAGCCCTTTACTGGATTGTTAATAATGTCTTTGGTATCGTTCAAAATTTTGTTATGAAAAAAATGAAGGAAGCAAGATAACATGGAAGAAGAAGTAAAAAATACTGTTGATAACTCTGTTAACAACTTAGAAGAAATATCCGCTTTTGTTATTAATTACTTAGATGAGTTATTAACAAATATGCACTTAGAAGTAAAAATCACAGCTAAGTTTCACAATGACCAAATTATTATCAATATGGATTCAAATAATAATGCGATTTTAATTGGTAAAGATGGTAGGACTCTTAAAGCCTTACAAATGATAGTTTGTAAACATACTTATCAACAATTAAAAATTTATCCTAATGTGGTCTTAAATGTTAATAACTATCAAGAACAAAGAGAAGAAAATTTAATTCGTTTGGCTAAAAAAATTGTCAGTGATGTTAAAAAGAGTAAAAATGCTGTTGAACTTGATAATATGAATTCTTATGAACGCCGTATTATCCACAATGCTTTAAAAGATGACAAAGAAATATCAACTGTTTCTGTTGGTGAAGAACCTAATCGTCATATTGTAATTAAATATATTGAAAAGAAGGAAGACTAGTTCTTCTTTTTTTAGTTGAATAATAATATTAGAAAAATATTACTATTTACGAATTTAGAAAAATTATCTTTAACTTAATCTTTATGTTATAATACAGTTTATCGCCAATATTTATTTAAAAAATTTATATTGAGTTTAATAAAAACTAAAAATAATCAAGTTAATCATTTTAATTTGTTGGTTTTACTTTTTTATTTAGGTTATTAATAAATTGCTAATGCTATATTAAAAAAAATTAGTTTTGAAAATACTGAATGTAAAATTTTGTGCAAAATATTAAATGTCGCTTTTAAAACGACCACAATTGGAAAAAATTGTGATATCATTTAAGCAGTCAAGAAAAATATAAGAAAGAAGGATATTTATGGAAGACACAATTGTTGCCATATCAACAGCTAGCGGAGTGGGCGCTATCTCAATTATTAGATTAAGCGGACCAAACGCTTTAGAAGTTGCAAGTTCAATTTTTAAAGGCAAAGATCTTAAAAAAGTAGCTAGTCATACTATTAATCACGGATATATTATCGATAAAAATGGCAGTATTATAGATGAGGTTTTAGTATCAGTTATGCTTGCACCAAAAACTTACACGACTGAAGATATAGTTGAAATAAATACGCACGGTGGTATAGCTTCTACTAATAGAGTTTTAGAATTGTGTCTTGTAAATGGTGCCAGACTTGCCCAACCCGGAGAATTTACTAAAAGAGCCTTTTTAAATGGTCGTATTGATTTAACCGAAGCCGAAGCTATCGAAGATGTTATTACTTCCTCAACCGATAAATCTTTAAGATTATCAATGAACCAACTAACTGGGTCTTTAAAAAATTTAATCATGGAAATTAGAAAAGATATTATGAGTTTGATTGCTAATATCGAAGTAAATATTGACTATCCTGAATATGAAGATGCCGAAGATATTACTTTACAAAAATTAAAAGAAAAGTTACTTCCTATTAAAAGTAAACTAGAAGAACTATTAAGAAACTCAAATGACGCTAAAATTATCAAAGATGGTATTAATATTTGTATGATTGGTCGCCCTAATGTGGGTAAATCTAGTCTTTTAAATGCTTTTTTGGAAGAAGATAAGGCCATCGTTACCGATATTGCTGGGACCACACGAGATATTGTCGAGGGAGAAACCATTATTAATGGTATTAAAATTAACTTTTTAGATACAGCAGGTATCCGAAAAACTGCTAATGTCGTTGAAAAAATTGGTGTTGATAAAAGTAAAAAAATCATTAATACTGCTGATTTAATTATCCTAGTTTTAAATAATAATGAAAAATTAACTCCTGATGATTTAGAACTTCTAGATTTAATAAAAAATAAGAATTATATTATTTTTATTAATAAAAATGACTTGCCTGCAAACATTGATTTACCAGATAAAAAATATATAAATGTTGTTTATGGAAACACCTTAACAACTACTGGTATTAAAGAGTTAAAAGAAATGATAACTACGCTCTTTAATTTAGAAAAAATTAGTACTAACGATGCAACTTATATTACCAATGCTCGTCATAAAGCTCTTATTGAAGTAGCTTTAAATTACTTAAATTCTGCTTTAGAAAACATTGATAATAGTTATTCTGTTGATATGTTAGAAATAGATATTCGTGCTTGTTGGGATACCTTAGGCGAAATAATTGGGGCAACTTATAAAGATGAATTATTAGATGAATTGTTTAGTAATTTCTGTTTAGGAAAGTAGATGAATTTTATGGAAAAAGAATATGAAATAATTGTTGTAGGTGGCGGTCATGCGGGTTGTGAAGCCTCGCATATAGCGGCTTTTAAAGGTCATAAAACGGCTTTGATTACCATGAACATAAAAAATATTGCTGATATGCCTTGTAATCCTTCTATCGGGGGGACTGCAAAGGGCATTATTGTTCGTGAAGTAGACGCATTAGGTGGCTTAATGGGACGAGTGGCAGATAGAACTCATTTTCAAATAAAAATGTTAAATAGTGGTAAAGGACCTGCTGTTCGTAGTTTGCGTGCCCAAGCTGATAAAGTTACTTATCCTAAAGAGATGCTAAGAGAACTAAAAAATACTCCTAACCTTGATATTATCGAAGGAATGGTTGAAGATTTAGTGGTTGAAGATAATAATATTAAAGGTGTTATCTTGGAAAATGGTGAAGTTATTAAATGCCAAGCCTTAATTTTAACAACTGGTACTTATTTAAGAGGTAGTATCTTATGCGGTGCCGAAAAACATAACGGTGGACCTCATGGTGAACGCCGCAGCGAATACCTAAGTACCAACATGAAAAAATATGGCTTTCAAATTCAACGCTTAAAAACTGGTACTCCGCAAAGAATTAAAGCCTCTTCCATTGATTTTTCTAAAATGCACCCAGAATGTGGTGATGATAGATACTGGACTTTTTCTAATGATTATCCTGCTACTTATGATGTTAATAATCAACAAAAATGTTACCTATTATACACAACCTTAGAAACCAAAAAAATTATTGAAGATAATTTGGATAAATCAAGTATGTATGGTGGCTATGTAGAAGGCGTTGGGCCAAGATATTGTCCTTCTATCGAAGATAAAGTCGTTCGTTTCCACGACAAAGATCGTCATCAATTATTCTTAGAACCAGAATCTTTATATTATGATGACTGGTATTTACAAGGTTTTTCTACTTCAATGCCTCATGATATTCAAGAACAAATGGTTCATTCCCTATCAGGACTGGAAAATGCCATTATTTCTAAATATGCTTATGCTATCGAATATGACGCCATTAATCCCTTACAAATCAAGCCTTCTTTGGAATCTAAAGTGGTAGACGGAATTTTTACTGCTGGTCAAATAAATGGTACCAGTGGCTATGAAGAAGCAGCTGGTCAAGGAATTGTTGCTGGTATTAATGCGGCCTTAAAATTGGAGGACCGCGAACCTTTAATTTTAAAAAGAAACGAAGCTTACATTGGTGTTTTAATAGATGATTTAGTAACTAAAGGAACTAATGAGCCTTATCGAATGTTAACTTCCCGTGCTGAATTTAGGTTAATTTTGCGTCATGATAACGCGGACTTGCGTCTTCGTCCCCTTGCTCACCAAGTAGGTTCTATTACTGAAGAACAATATTATAATTTAATTACCAAACAAAAAGATATCACTGCTTTAACCGAATTTTTAAAAAATACTAAACTAAAATTAAATGAGGAAGTAAAAGCAATTTTTAATGAAAATAATATTCCGTTACCAAATTATTCAATGAGTTTTTACGATTTGTTAAAGCGCCCTGAAATTAACTTAGAATTTTTATCTAAATTAACCAATCTAAATTATAGCGAGGCTGCTAAAGAACAAGTAGAAATTAGCACCAAGTATGAAGGTTATATTGCTAAGACTTATAAAGAAGTGGAAAAAATGCTAAAACTTGAAAGTAAAGAAATTCCTAGTGATTTAGACTACGATAAAGTGATTAATTTAGCTAGTGAAGCTCGTCAAAAACTAAAGAAAGTCGCTCCTAAAACAATTGCTCAAGCTATGCGTATTAGTGGCGTTAATCCTGCTGATATCTCTATTTTATCTATTTATTTACGAAAGGAATATAATCGTCATGACTAAGGAAGAATTTTTAAGCGAGTTATCAACAAATCTAAACATTACCTTAACCGAAAAACAAATCAGTGAATTAGATTTTTATGCTAAATTTTTATTAGAATATAATGAGCATACGAATCTAACGGCTATTAAAACGCTAGAAGATGTTTATTTAAAACATTTTTATGACTCTTTAACCATTGTTAAAAATGTTGATTTAACCAAAGTAACAACTTTATTAGATATTGGTACTGGTGCTGGCTTCCCTGCTATGGTTTTAAAAATTGTTTTTCCTAATTTAAAAGTAACTTTATTAGATTCTAATAATAAAAAAATTGCTTTCTTAAAAGAACTAGCTGCTAAATTAGCATTAGATGTGGAAATTATTTATGATAGAGCGGAAGTCTTTGTTCAAAGTCGCCGTGAATATTATGATATCGTTACTTCAAGAGCTGTTGCTGATCTTAGTATTTTAGCCGAACTTGCTATTCCCTATCTAAAGGTTGGTGGTAACTTCATTGCTATGAAAGCTAACTATCAAGAAGAATTACATAACGCTTTAAATATTATTAAAAAATTAAATTCTAAGGTTACTAAAATTACTGAATTTACTTTAGGAAATACCGACATGAATCGTGGAATTATCACCATTAACAAAGAAAAAATAACCGATAAAAAATATCCTCGTAATTATAATATCATCAAAAAGGAAGCACAAATTAAGTTGCAAAAACGCCAATAATAATGTATGATAAATATAGACTATAATAGTAAAGGGGCCGCAAAAAATATGAAAATGGAAGACAATGTTTTACAAGTAAGTGTTGATGATATTATACCTAATCGTTTTCAACCGCGATTAGCATTTGATGAACAAGGATTAAAGGAGTTAGCTTCTTCAATTAAAGAACATGGTATCATTCAACCTCTTGTTTTAAGAAAATTAGGAAGTAAATATGAAATAATTGCTGGTGAGAGACGCTACAAAGCCTCAATTATGGCTGGTCTTACTACCGTTCCTGCTGTAATTTCTAATATTGATGATAATTCATCAGCCGAAATAGCCCTAGTTGAAAATATTCAAAGAAGAAATTTAACTCCAATTGAAGAAGCAAGAAGTTACAAAAATCTTCTAGATAAAGGCTATACTCAAGAACAGTTAGCGCAAAAAATGGGTATTTCTCAAAGTTCGGTTGCTAATAAATTGCGTCTTTTAAACTTAGACGAAAGTGTTCAGCAAGCCTTACTTGAAGGTAAAATAAGTGAGCGTCATGCCCGAAGTTTATTGGTTTTAAATGATGCTGAAAAAGAAAAAGAATGGTTAAATAGAATTATCACTGAACGCCTTACTGTTCGTCAACTTGACCAAGAGTTAAAAAAACTAAAAGAAGAAGAAAATAAGACTGATATTCCATTAGTTGATTTAAGTTTTAATGCAGAAGCAATTAAAAATAATTCTTTTGATATTAATAAAAACTCTAATAAATTACAGCCTACGGACGATATTTTAAAGGATTATAGTGAAGAAAATGCTACTGATGATACGAGCAGTGATAATGGTGGTACAATTTTAGAAAAGCCAAATGTTGAAATAATTGATTCTCTACAAGAACCAACTACTAATAATAGTGATATTTTAACTAATCCTTATGAAGTACCAAATAAAACAACCTTCTTTGAAACTCTAGAACCCCTAGCTCCAGAAGAACAAGCTAAACAAAATATTGGCAATAAAGGATATTTCTCTTTTGATTTTTTACAACCAGAAGAACAAGCTCCTGTAAAGAAAGATTTAGAAGTTTTAGAGTCAAAAACGGGCTTAGATGATAATCAAGTAGAAGATATCGCTCCAAAGACAGCAGCTGAGGCAAATTACTCTAATCTTAATTCGTTAAGCGATAGTTTTGATAATACTCCCATTAATGGCCTAAATCCAAATAATAAATTTTTTACGCCAATTAATAATAATCAAAGCTTGAATACTTCAAGTTTAACTAGTAATTCAACAAAATCAGATGATGAAGAATTGTTTGACCCAATGAGTCTTTTAGGTGATTTGACTAGTGATAACACTCCAAATAATAAACAAGATTTAGATAATGCTAAAAAAGATATTGAAGATGTTATCAATAATTTAAAATTACAAGGTTTTAAAGTAAATTATTCTTTTGAAAATAAAGAAAATGGTTGTAAAATTACAATTGATATTGACTAAAGTTATAAAGATTCTAAATGATATAAAATTAAACTTAAACGATAGAAAATTAAAGTGCTAAAATATACTTGGATCTTATAAGACAACCAAAAAACAATTTATACCAATTAATAAATATAAGTGTAGTTTATCTATGCTTTTTTTAGTTCATTTTAAGAAACACCAAAACAAAAACTTCACCTTTTAGTGAAGTTAAGATATCTGAAATTTTTAATTTTCTAATTTTTCTTTACTCTCCCCTGCCTCGTTACTAACAACAATTTCACTCCCCTTAACATAATAGTAAACAAATGATTTATTAACATCAGTAACATCTTTACCCGTAACAGCATCTCTTGGAATGCCCACAACATTATCTGGCTTTTCATACCAATTATTTTCTTTATCTTTAAGATAGTCTTCGACTGTATCAACCCAAATATTTTTACTAATTATGCTATTAGCAACTTTCATATCTCTATTATCATCATAGCCGTTCCATACAAGCATTAATACATCAGGGTTATAACCAATCATCCAACAGTCAGTATTAGTTGTTCCTGTTTTCATAGCATATTTTCTACTAATTTTGGAAGCTAAACTAATTATGGTTGGATTATTATAATCACGGAAAGCACTGTCATAAGTAGCGGTCAATAAATTATTTAAAATATAAGTATAACTAGAATTTAAAACTTGGGTACTATTATCCTTTTTTTCATATAAAACATTACCATTTATGTCTGTAACTTTACGAATAAAAGTTAAATCTTTTTTATAACCACCACTAGCAAGTGTCGTATAGGCATTGGCAAAATCTAACATCGATAATTCAACTGTCCCTAAAGGAAGCGAGGCAATACTTGGCAAATCTTCTTTAATTCCCATTCTATGTGAAATATTTACTAATGCTTCAGTTCCTAAAAATAAATGTGTTTTCACAGCATAAATATTATCACTATAACTTAAAGCTGCTGCCATCGTAATTTCTTTATTAGCATATTTTTGATTAAAATTTTGTGGTGAATAAGTATCATTTTGTGAAAAAACAAAAGTAGTTTCTTGACTTAAAAAAGTTGAAGAAGAAGTCATCCCGTTTTCCAAAGCCGCATAATAAAGCAAAGGTTTCATGGTACTTCCTACCTGTCTTTTCATCGTTGATGCGCGATTATACTGACTTTTTGTATAATCCTTGCCTCCAGTTAAAGCCATAATATTACCTGTCTTAGGATCAATAACGACACTGGCAACTTGCATTTCTTCGTCTGTAACATTTTTATTAATGCTATTTTCTAATGACATCTGTACATTTTTGTCAAAAGAGGTATAAATTTTTAAACCACCCGTGTCTATCAAGGAAGTTGGGATACTACTAATACTTTCCAACTCCTTCATGACTAAATCTTGATAATACATAATGGTATTAGAATTATTTTCAGTTCTTTTTCCATATATATCCAACTTTTCTTGAAAAAGACCATTTTTAGTATTTTCATCAATTTTTTTATTATTGACCATCGCTGCTGCCACTACCTTAGCTCTTTTAATTGCATTATCATAATTACTTAAAGGATTATAATAACTTGGTCCTTTGGGAATACCAGATAAAATAATACTTTCTTCCAAAGTTAAGTCTTTCGCATGCTTGTTAAAATAAAAACTGGCTGCATCTTCAATACCATAATTACCTTGCCCAAAATTTATCGTATTAATATAGCCTTCTAAAATATCATCTTTCGAATAGTGGACCTCTAATTTCAAAGTCAACCAAGCCTCTTCTAACTTCCGCTCCCAAGTTTTATCAAAGTCTAAAAATAAATTTTTAACATACTGTTGCGAAATAGTCGAAGCTCCTCCGACAATTGTCCCTTTTTTAACATTTAAAAAGAGCGTTTTTAATATTCTTAAATAGTCAAAACCATTGTGTTTATAAAAATTTTTATCTTCCGTACTGATAATAGCGTCAATAAAATAAGGCGATACATCACTTAAATCTACCCATTTCGAATTACCACTACCCTGAAAAACCAGTGAATTATCATTATCATAAATATAATATTGACCAGTACTTTTAATATCAAGTACCGGTGAAAAATAGGCACAAACATATAAACTAATAATGCCAAAAATACCTATGATACTGAAGATAATTCCTAGTTTTATTGTCTTTTTGATAAACTTCATATCCTCACCCTTTTTATTATGTAAAAAAATATTTAATTTATGTAGTTATTTTAAAAGACCTATGTTATAATGTTTTAGAAAAAAACGGAGGTAATGTATTTTGAATAATTCCCTAAGTTTAAAATTATATAAAAATAATGATTTATATCTGGAAAAAAAATCATTAGATTATACTAAAAATGGTAATAGATATGAATTTTCACTCGAAGAAGTTTTAAACACTATTGCTATTTCCAAAGAGTCTTTAGTTTTAACCAGAGATAACGAAGAATCAAGGTTAGAACTTACAGTAAGTAAAAGTGGTAATCATAAATGCAGGTATCTTTTAAAAGAATTAGATGCTTATGTGGATATAATTGTTGACAGTGCTGAATTTAATATACAAGATAGTAAATTAGAGCTATATTATCAATTAGAAAGTGATGACCAGTTTACTAAGTTGGAAATTAATTTCTAATAAAGTTTCTTACTATTAGATTATGAAAGATAATAAAAACAGGAAATTTATTAAAAATTAAAAATAGCAACATTTTAAAATTTTCCAAAAGATTAATGATATAAAAATGATACGAAGAAGAAAGGTGTTAGAATTATGAGTTTTATTGAAGAGGAACAAGCTTATTGGTTAAATTTAATAAAAAAATGCGGTTTTGAAGTAGAAAGTGTAACATTAAGTCCTTCTGCCAGAAAAGAACTTGGCGATTATCAATATAATGGTGCGATGAATTTAGCCGGTAAACTCCATAAAAATCCAAGAGAAATAGCGGGTGTTATCGTTGAAGCTTTGCAAAAAGATGATAGATACGACAATGTAAATATTGCTGGACCCGGATTTATCAATTTTACCTTTAAAAATCAGGCTTTAGTTGATTATTTTAATCGTTTGAATAGTAATATTAATTGGAATTATTACAACAATAATAAAAAAACAATTTTCTTTGATTATGGTGGGGCCAATGTTGCCAAAGCTTTACATGTTGGGCACTTGCGCTCTGCTAATATTGGGGAAGCCTTAAAAAGATTAGCTATTGCTTTAGGTAATAAAACTTACAGCGATGCCCATTTAGGAGATTTTGGTCGCCCAATTGGTCTTGTCATGACAGAAATAAAAAATAGATATCCAGATTTACCATATTTTGATGATAATTATACTGGGAAATACCCAGAAGACTTACCAATTACTAATAATGATTTAATAGAAATTTATCCACTTGCTAGTACCAAAGCTAAGGAAGATGAGAACTATTTAGAAGCTGCTCGTCAAATGACTGTTGATTTTCAAGAAGGCAAAAAAGGACTAATGGCTTTATGGAATGCCATTATGAAAATTTCTAAAGAAGATATTAAGAAAACTTATGACCGCCTTAATACAACCTTTGATATTTGGGAAGGTGAATCAGACGGTAGCAAATATATTCCCGAAATGACTGATTATCTTAATTCCTTAGGTTTAGTGGAAGAATCCAATGGTGCCAAGGTGATTTATGTTAATGAAGAAAATGATGATCATGAGGTTCCTCCTGTAATTTTAGAAAAAAGTAATGGTTCTGCCTCTTATCAAACAACAGATATGGCTTGCATTTGGGAGCGTATGAAAAGGTGGAATCCTGATGAAATATGGTATCTAGCCGATGCGCGTCAATCCTTACATTTTGAACAAGTTTTTAGAGCAGTTCGCAAGGCTAAAATTGTTAGTGAAGATACTAAATTAGAATATATTCCTTTTGGAACCATGAATGGCAGTGATGGCAAACCGTTTAAAACCCGTGATGGTGGTGTAATGCGTTTAGAAGACTTACTAAATATGGTAACAACTGAATGTGAACATAAAATTATGCCTAGTATTACCGGCGAAGAAAGAACAAAAATTGCGGAAACAGTTGGTATTGCCACGGTAAAATATGCTGATCTTATTCCTTTCCGTGGTAAAGATTACAACTTTGATCCAGTAAAGTTTAGCGATTTACAAGGAAAAACAGGTCCATATCTCCTTTATTCCACAATTAGAATGAAGTCATTGCTTGCTAAAGCTAAAGAAAGTAATATTTCTTATCAAGATTATAAGCAAATTACAACCGATATCGAAAGAGAAATTATCCTTACAACCACGACTTTAAGAAGCATAATTGAAAAATCCTTTACCACTAAATCTTTAAGTGATATTGCTGATTATCTGTATAAAGTAACAAATCTTTATAATAATTTCTATTCAGGTAATAAAGTATTAATAGAAGAAAATAGTGCAACCAGAGAATCATGGTTAACATTAACAAAAATAATTTATGAGAATAATATTAAACTATTGAATATACTAGGTATTGAAATACCAGAAAAAATGTAGGAGGAATATATATGAAAATTACCGATTTATCAAAAGAAGAATTAGAATCAAAAAGTTATGATGATATAGCCTATATGATATTAGAATCGTCAGGAGAAAAAGTAAAAATTACTGACCTTTTCAAACAAATATGTGATTTATTAGGACTATCAAATGAAGAATATGAAGCCAAAATTGCTGACTTTTTCCAAATTTTATCAACTGATCATCGTTTTATAATGCTAGAAAAAGGTTTTTGGGACTTAAGAAGCCGTCATCAAGCTAAAATAATTATCGAAGATGATGAAGAAGATATCGATGGTAGCCTTGAAGATGAAGAAGAGGAAATCGAAGAAGAAGACGATAACATTTATTATGATGAAGATGAGCCAACTGATGACGATGACGATGATTTACAAGGTTTAGTTGTAGTAAATGATGATTCTGACGAAGAAAATAGTAACTTAGATTAGTTTAATAAGAAATTCTTATCAATCTAAATTATAAAAATGGCAATTGAAAAATAATTGCTTTTTTTAAAGATTATTTATATAATTAACGAGAAAGGAAGACTTTTTATGATAGAAAGATTACAAAATATTACCGCAAAATATCAAGAGTTGGTAGAAGAATTAACTCATGAAGATGTTTTACAAGATTATAATAAACTTAGAAAGTTGTCTAAAGAAAAAGCCGACTTAGAAGAGATAGTTTTAAAATATAATGACTATCAAAAATGCGATGAAACTATTAGCGATGCTAAAGAAATGTTAAATGATCCAGATTTAAAAGATCTAGCTGAAGAAGAAATTGCTAGTGCTACTGCTAATAAAGAAAAATTAGAAAAAGAATTACAATTATTATTAATACCTAAAGATCCTAATGATGATAAGAATATTATCATGGAGATAAGAGGAGCCGCCGGTGGTGATGAAGCTAATATATTTGCTGGCGACCTTTATCGTATGTATACTAGATATGCCGAAAAAAATAATTGGAAAATTGAAGTCCTTCATGAAATTGAAGGTTCAGCTGGTGGTTATTCTCAAATCGAATTTATGATAAGAGGCGAAAATGTATACTCCAAATTAAAGTTTGAAAGTGGTTCACATCGTGTTCAAAGAGTTCCAGTAACTGAGGCCGGTGGTCGTGTTCATACTTCTACTGCCACTGTTCTTGTTATGCCTGAAGTAAATATTAACGATGTTGAAATTAAAGAAACTGACTTAAAAATCGATGTTTACCATTCTAGTGGGGCCGGCGGCCAATCAGTAAATACTTCTAACTCTGCGGTTCGTATTACCCATGTTCCCACTAATACAATTGTAACTTGCCAAGTTGAGCGTTCCCAGTTAAAGAACAAAGAAAAGGCTATGAAAATGTTAGCAGCTAAATTACACGACGCTGCCTTAGCCGAAAAAGAACAGCAAGTCGGAGAATCTCGTAAGAAAATCGGTACTGGCGACAGAAGTGAAAAAATTAGAACTTATAACTATCCCCAAAACCGTGTTACTGACCATCGTATCAATTTCTCTATTATGGAACTTGACCGCGTTATGGAAGGCAATTTAGATCCGATTATTGAAGCTTTAATTACTGAAGATCAAAGATTAAAATTAGCAGGAGAATAATGACAAAAAAAGAAAGATATATTTCTAATACTGATTATGAATTATTAAAAAAATTATATCCTAACAATATGGATGAAATTATAAAAAAAATTAATGATGACTACCCTATCCAGTATTTAATTGGGGATGTTGATTTTTATGGTTACCAAATAAAAGTTGATGAAAGAGCCTTAATTCCTCGTTTTGAAACAGAAGGCTTAGTCGATAACCTAATAAAATTGCTAAAAAATGAAACTAATTACCTTCCTCTAAAAATTTTAGAAATTGGCACTGGTAGCGGTTGCATTGCTATAACCTTATCTAAAGAATTAGATACTACTGTTGATGCCCTAGATATTTCTAAAGACGCTATTGATTTAGCTAGTAGTAATGCTGTTTTAAATAATGCCAATGTTAATTTTGCTTTAGGTGATATCAAAAACTGTAGTATCAACAAAAAATATAATATCTTAGTAAGCAATCCCCCTTATGTTAAATATGATGAACCTGTCGATCCAGCTACTAAATATGAACCTCAAAATGCCTTATTTGCTCACAATAATGGCTTAGAATTTTATGAAATAATCTTAAAAAGAAGCAAAGAGTTTTTAGAAACTAGAAATATAATTGCCTTTGAAATAGGTTGTACCGAAGGCGAGGATATTACTAATATTGCCAAACTATATTATCCCAATGCTTTTATTCAAGTAAAAAAAGATTTAGCGGGAAAAGATAGATATATTTTTATAATAAATGAATAAAAAATATTTAACTCACTCAATATTAAATTGGGTGATTTTTTATAAAAAAGATTATAGTAGTTTTAACCATTATTGCTTTATTTTATTTAAATACTAACAAAGAAGAAATAATAATTCCTAATAATTCTGTTCGTTTTCGCATTATTGCTAATTCTAATAACTTGCAAGATCAGTTAACTAAAACCAGAATCAAAGAAGATATCATGAAACAAATTTTACCAGAGATAACGAAAACTACCGATATTGATAATTATATTAAAAACAATATACCTACCTTTAGGACAATTTTAAATAATTATCAGGTCCAATACGATATTTCTTACGGCGATAATTTTTTCCCTTCTAAGACTTATAAAGGGATAAAATATCCCGCTGGTTATTATAATTCCTTAGTCATAACTTTAGGTCAAGGACTTGGTGAAAACTTTTGGTGCGTAATGTATCCTCCTTTATGTTTAATTGATGAAAATAAAAATTCTACTGATATTGAGTATAAATCTTATGTTAAAGATGTTTTGCTAAAATATAATTAAAGTAAAATTAGTTTATAAAAGAATAATTAATTAAGTAAATTAGTAAGTTATATCCATTATAGAAAAAAATAAAACATTTCTAAATAAAACATTTCTAAATAAAACATTTCAAAATCAGCATTTCTAAATAAGGTATTATCACATAAGAAATTAGAAAAAACATTAATAAAATTATGAATAATAAAAAATATCTATAATATAGTTTTATAGATGTTTTTTTGTTTGACTTAATGTAGTAAATTAGATATAGTTATTAATAGTTAGATGGGGTGTAATATAATGACCAAATTAATAATCGAAGGACCCAATAAATTAAGTGGAACCATTGAGATAAGTGGCGCTAAGAACAGTGTTGTTGCTTTAATACCAGCGGCTATTCTTTGTGATGATGAAGTAACAATCGATAATGTTCCTGATATAACTGACACTAGAGCTTTATTGGAAATCTTAAATCTTTTAAATGCTCAATATAAATATGAGAATAATCTCTTAAGTATCGATACTAGTGCTGTTGAAAACAAAATTATTGAGGAAGCTTTAGCTAAAAAATTAAGAGCTTCTTACTACTTTATGGGTTCTCTTTTATCCAAATACCATCATGTAGAAATGTATTTTCCGGGCGGTTGTAAAATTGGTAAACGCCCTATAGATTATCATATTAAAGGTTTTGAAGCCTTAGGAGCTACTGTAAAAATTGATGGTGATAAGTATATTATTGATGCTCCAGAATTAAACGGAGCCGATATTACTTTTGATTTTCCATCAGTTGGCGCTACAATAAATATCATGCTTGCAACTGTTAAAGCTAACGGGCAAACTAGAATTTTTAATGCAGCTAAAGAACCTGAAATTGTCAATATTGCCGACTTTTTAAAAAGCATGGGAGCCAAAATTAAGGGTGCAGGAACTGATACTATCACAATTACTGGTGTTAAAAAATTGAGTAAAGGCCACATTTATACTATACCAGATCGTATCGAAGCAGGAACCTACATTATCGCAGGAGCCCTAGCTGGCGACCATTTGGTTATTGATAAAATTGAACCAAAACACTTGGAAAGTTTATTATCGACTTTAAAAAATATGAATGTCGATTATATTTTAGAAGAAAATTCAATTATAATTTCTAAGCAAACAAATCTTAAACCGGTAAATATCGTCTCGCAAGTATACCCAAATTTTGTAACCGACCTAGGTCAAACGATGCAAACCCTTCTTACCCAAGCTAATGGTATTTCTACATTTACGGAAACTATTTATGAAACAAGAATGGGTCATATTGAATATTTAAATAAAATGGGCGCCAATATTGCTAATACAAGCAATAAAGCCTTTATAACAGGACCTACTCCATTAAAAGGTTGCGAAGTAACAGCAAGCGATTTAAGAGCTGGTGCTTCTTTAGTCTTAGCGGGACTTATTGCCGAAGGCAAAACAACAATTGATCAGGCTGACCATATTTTGCGAGGTTATGAAAATATAAATACAAAACTATATAAGGTTGGTGCTAAAATAAAAATAGAAGAATAAATTATACTAAGTAAGTGAGGGCTTATGAAAGTAAAATTATTCTTTTTGTCTTTAGGGGCAATAGTTTTAACTTATCTTATTTTTACTGCTAATAACCATCAAGAAATGAAGATGACAATTATTTATGATGATACAACAACTATTCAAGAAAATTTTAGTGTCTTTCTACAAAAAGACTTAGAAAAACTATTGCCAACAACTGTTAACTATTATCATAAAGAAAATTTAGAAATAGAAAATGTCGTTGATAAGATTAAAAGTAATTATAATGAAATTCAAGAAAAACTAAGTTCTTCTAATGTAATCATCGTTTATCTTGGTGATTTTGAGCTACTTTATGAAAAAGAAAATATAATTAATATCTATTCTCATTTAGAAGACTTAATTTTACTTTTAAGAAAATATAATTCTAAACAAATAATCTATATCAGCCCTATCAACTTAAGTTCTAACTATCTTTTAAAAGATTTAGCGAGTAAACATAAAATTACTTTTATCAATACTCCCAGTATTTTTCGAAAATTTACGACTCAAAATTACACTCTAGATATTGAAGATCACAAGACTCTTGCAAGTAGACTTTTTAATAATATTGTTTCCACTTGGAAAATTGAAAATTAATAATTTTAAAAATCATATATACTTATCCATATCTTCCTACAGTTTAATATTTAATTTAAAATTTTACGCTTATGTAAAGTTTTTTTC
>CAKOMH010000037.1:0-14487 GCA_934096595.1 uncultured Bacilli bacterium
GTCATGAAGTTGAAAATGAATGGTATTTGACTGATGTTACAGCGGAAATTACCTCAAATTCCCAATATGTAGTTAGTAAGACTATAAATGATAAGCCTAATAATTATACCATTAACTGGAGTACTGCTGGCGAGGCTTTAACGGGTAAAGTTACTAACGAGGCTGGCTTAACTGGCAGTTGTAGTGGTCCAACTATAAAAAGAGAAACTGCTGATGCTCTAGATTATAAAACGACTGTCCATTCTGGTGAAACTTATGGTTGTGGCGTTCTTTGGCTTAATAAGTGTACCACGACAACTTTTGGAATGGAAATAACTAAATATCCCCCAAGTGGTGTTGCTTCCAAAGCACAAAGCTGGGATGGTGAAAGTTATGATTTAAGTGATTCTGTTTCTTTTGAATTGAAAGCTAAATCTAGTAAAACTATTTATCAACGAGTTTGTACTAATGCGGGAAACTGTGTTTATCATGGTGCTACAACTCAATCTAATGCTTGTGGAGCGGCTGAAAATCTCGCTGTTAAAGCTGGAGTTGGTATTATAGGTGGCGGCTTTGCTATTGCCTTACTTGGCCCTGTTATTGGGGGCATTGCAGCTATTCTTGGTATTATTTTTGCCTCATGTTAAAAAATATAGAAAGGGTATATTCATCTTAAAGGCTTTATGTCTTTAAGATGAAATTTATTATAAATAATTAATGAAAAAAAATAAAAAAATAACTATTAGTATTATTTGTTTAGCTTGTCTTCTTCTTAGTATTTTAATTATTAATTTATTTACAGATAAAACTAAAATATTTAAAACCACGGTAAGTAATTTAAATACAAAAATAATAGAAGGTTTAGATAAAAATAATATTGATTTCTTAAATTTTAAGGAACCAACTAATTTAAATTTAATCTTAAATAAACCAGGTAATACTACTGATAAATTAACTTTAAATGGTAATATAGATAAAGAAAATAATTTATTAAATATAAAAGCTAATTATAATAATTATGATTTAGGTTTATATAAAGAACAAAGTAAAATCTATTTGAAATCAGATAGCATCTTAGATAAAGTTTATAATTTAAACTTAAATATAGATTCAGGTTGTAAAAATAATTGTAGTACTACTTTAGATGATTATATTAATCTATTAACTTCTAACTTTAATTATGATACTAATACATTTAAGACTATAGTTAATGGATTATCTAAAGAAATGAATAAATCTTTTAAAAATCGTTATGCTTCTAAAAGTAAAGAAAATATTACTGTAGCAGATAAAGATATTAAAGCTACTAAATATTCTTATAAAATAAATAATAAGTCATTAAAAGTATTAATTAATAATATTGATAAGAATAAAGATTTAAAGGATAATTTATTTAACTTATTTGGGGAGTATTTTAAACAAGATGGAATAACTAAAGATAATTTTAAAGATTTAGTAGATAATATTAGTGGTGAAGGTACATTTAATATTTATTTAGATAATAATAAAATAGTATTAATTACGATTAATCTAGGTAATACCGTAACTATTCGTTTAGAATTTAATGATAATATTATTAATTTTGAATTATATAACAATGGTAATTCTGTTAAGCTTACTGGTAGTGCCAATTTAGATAAAGAAACCTATTTGGTAAATATTTATAGTTTAGATAATTTAGTTTTAGAAACTACCTTTAGTAATAGTGATAATCTAAATTTAGATGTTACACTACATCATGAAGATAAGGTATATCCTATTAATATAACTAATAAATCTAATAAAGATGGTAATAAGACTAGTGGAGTATTTGCTTTTAAATATAAGACTTATAATTATGAAGTTAATTATACTATTGAAGAAAATGTTAATATAACTAGTAATAACTTTAGTAATGTAGGAGATATTACTAAGATAACAGATATTGATATATCTAAGTTAGATAAAGCCTTAGAAGAGATTATTAAATCAGATTTAATAAAGAGTATGATAGATTTATATAATGAAATAATTGGTTAATAATTTATGAACTGTTAGATAATATTTCTAGCAGTTTTATTATGGGTAAAAGATAGGCGCTTTTGAGTATTAAAAATTCATAGAGGTTAAAACTCTATGAAAGCTAAAATATGTGCCTTATTCTTAATTTATAGTATAAATATACCATATAAATGCGTTAAATGCTAGATAAAAATATTGCTTAACAAAGTTTTTTGTGGTCAATTTTCTAGTCAATTTAATTTGCTTTAATTATAGGTGGATACTGGCTTTGAGTACTAATCAATAGTCAAAAATTTATGATTTTATTATGGTCAAATTTGTGGTCAAATAGCCATTGAGGCCAGTATTCACCTAGGCCTTTCATAGAGTTTTAACCTCTATGAAAAGTGTAAACTTTATGTAAAGACATTGCTCGACAAAATATTCTTAAATTTAAACTTATGATGGTGTTGGAGTGTGTTCAGATGAAAAAATTTAATAAAGATAAATATTTAAGAAAGATTAAAGTTAGAAGATGGTTGCAAAATTATTCAAAGTATCTTTATTTGGGGTTGTCTTGTATTTTAGTTTGTGTACTAGGAATTTATTTTACTTTTTCGAAGTTCTTTGTATCTAAGGAAGAAGAAGTTGTAAGAACAACAGTAGCACCTTTTATAGCTGGTGATGTTGTAATTACTGCTTATATAAATAATGAATATTCACAAACTGTACCTGGTAAGGATGATGGTTATGTAGTAGATAAAGTAGTATGTGATAATGATGCGGTAGGTAAATGGAATGATGACAAATGGGGTTTACTTACTACAAATATAAGTAAAAGAACAAAATGTAATATTTACTTCAAAAAATATTCAAACACTTATAAAATAATAGAACTTGCTCAAAATGATACAGTAAATTTTGCAAGTGATGATCCTGATAATAATATAAGATATATAGGAGCAAATCCAGATAATTATATATATTTTAATTGTAGTGATTATTCTAATCAATCAGATAGTACTTGTGAAAAGTGGCGTATTATAGGAGTATTTAATAATATAACTAAGTCGGATGGGACCAAAGAAAATTTATTAAAAATAATAAAAGATCAAAGCATCGGAACTATGGCTTGGGATACAAATAATATTAATGATTGGAGCGCATCAACTTTGCAACAGTATTTAAACAATGGGGATTATTATAATACTACTTTAAAAAATGATAATACTAGAAATTCCATAGAGAATGCTGTTTGGAATTTGGGGGGCAATAATAATCTTTACAATACTCCTAACTTGTTATATGAAAGAGAGAGAGGTTCAAGTGTTTATAGCGGTAGATCTATAACATGGACTGGAAAAATAAGCCTACTTTATTCAAGCGATTATGCTTATGCGACTGCTGGTGGTTCAACATATAATAGATCAACCTGTTTGATTAAGGAAATGTATTATTGGAATAATTTTGGCGATTGTTATAAAAATAATTATTTATATAAAGGAATTAATGAATGGACTTTAACTCATGATTCTGCATATGCTAATGGTGTTTATTTTATTGAGGCTAGAGGTCTAGAAAGCAATTTTAATGCCGATGTTGTTATTAGATTTCGTCCATCATTGTTTTTGAAATCTAATATCTATATAATGGCTGGTACAGGTTCTAGTAGTAACCCTTATCAGTTAAAAATCGATTAAAAAGAGCTGAACAATTTATATCAAAGTTCAGCTTTTTTAATGGTGTTTTTCTTGAAAAGCAAATATCGCTTTTAAATTGTAAAATTCATAGAGCATAAAACTCTATGAAAGCGAAAATCCATACCTTATTCTTAATTTATAGTATAAATATACCATATAAATAAGCTAAATACTAGCTAAAAATAATTCTTTATAATGTTTTTTATAGTCAAATTTCTAGTCAGTTAAAATCAAAATAAATTGAGGTAATTACTGGGATTAAAGCCTAATAGGTAGTCATAATATTTTGATTTTATTCTGGTCAAATTTGTGGTCAAATTACAATTGAAGCCAGTATTCACCTAGGCCTTTCATAGAGTTTTATGCTCTATGAAAAGTGTAAAGCCTATGTAAATATAATCTGTAACTATTATTATTCTTGATTTTATTATGTGATATTGGAGATGTGAATATTAATGAAAAGATTTGATAAAGATAGATATTTAAAAAAATTGAAATTAAAGAGGTTCTTTCAAAACTATTCAAAGTATTTATATTTAGGTTTATCTTGCTTTTTAGTTTGTGTGTTAGAAATTTATTTTGCTTTTTCTAAATTCTTTGTATCAAGGGAAGAAGAAGTTGTAAAAACAACCGTAGGTAATTTTATTTATGGTGATATTGTAATAGGAGCTTATATTGATGGCGAATATTCTAGTACAATTCCAGGTAAGAATGATGGTTATGTAGTAGAAAAGATTGCATGTGATAATGATACAATTGGTGAATGGAATTATGAAAAATGGGGACTTTTAACAACCAATATGACCAATAGAACCAAGTGTAATGTTTATTTTAAAAAGGGAATAAAAATAGCTGAAAAATTAGATTTTTTAGATACGACAGGTAAATGTCCAACTATTAATGATGATGGAACTTCATACATAACAACTTCTGAATCAGAAAACTCTTTATTATGTAGTGCCCCGGATGTTTATGGTACTAGTTATTATTATAGGGGAAATGTAACAAATAATTATGTGAAATTTGCGGGAATTTATTGGCGTATAATTAGAGTTAATGGTGATGGTTCCATAAGAATGATATATGATGGAACAGTAGCCCATGCCAATGGCGAGGCCAGTGATGACAGGATAATTGGTCAAAGTGCTTTTAATGATAAGGATGATGATAATGCTTATATAGGTTATATGTATGGTACTCCTGGCTCCTCAACTTATAAAGAAACGCATGCAAATATAAATGATTCTACTTTAAAAAAATACATTGATACATGGTATAAAAATAATGTTAAAGGAACTAGTTATGAAAAATATATAGTTGATAATATTTTTTGTGATGATAGAAGCGTAAGTAGTAATAAAGAATATCCTAACTTGGGATATGGAAGTTCTCGAACGACTTATCGTTGGTATTATGGAACCGGATATAATCCAAATAATGAAAATTTATATGTAGGTTTTAATTGTTGGCAACAAAATGATGCTTTTACTGTAAATGATACAATAAACGGAAACGGTGCTTTAACTTATCCTATTGGAGCCATTACTCCTGATGAAACTATTTTTGCTGGTGGTTGGAGTGAAGATAATTTAGGGTATTATTTATATTCAGGAGTTAATTATTGGGCTTTGGGTGCTGACAATGCTAATATTTATACAGCTAATATTGGCGTTTATAATACAGGAATGGCAAGAAGAGCCCGATATGTTATAGATATTGTTGGAGTAAAGCCTGTTATTAATATTCAAAGTACAGTTTTAAAAGATGGCGATGGTACTATGAATAATCCATATAGATTATCTGTTGATTCTTAAAATTCAGTATATTTACTGGATTTTATTTTTGACTTAATTCGATTTAACATCTGATAAATTTATTATTATAATTATGATGTTTCCTGTTAAACTTGAAAATAAAATTGATAAATTCATATTAATGTATGTTAAAATATATATGTATTAAAATAGGGTAGAAAAGTTTTAATACTAAGATAATTATAGTAAAAAATAAAGAAAGGATTGGAAATGATAAAGAAAAGAAATAATGGTTTTTCGATTCCAGAACTTTTAGCAGTCATAGTTATTATGGGTATTTTAGTAAGTATTGCCACTGCTAGTTATAATGGAATTAGTAAGACTATGAAAGAAAAAACTTATAATAATAAGTTAAACTTAATTAAGACAAAAGCAATTGAATATGCCACTGATTATGGGGTTGATGCTACTACTATTAGTGTGGCTAAATTAATTAGTGAAGGTTATTTAGAATTAGAAAATGATACCGAGACTAATGAAAAACTAAATAATCCTTTAGGAGGCTATCTTGATTGTTATCAAGTAAATATTAATAGAGAGTTAGATGATTATGATATCTCGGTTTCTTCCAGTGATAATTGTAGCTTAGCGGAGACTGATATCTTAGCTTCTAATATTAGTATTACCGCTTATGAAGCAAGTAACGATACTCTAAATAATGATAATAAATTAGGAACTAATAAAGATATTAAATGGTCAAAAAATGATGTTTATTTATTTGTAGAACCTAGTTCTTTAGGGGAATTTGCTAAGGAAGAAATGACCATTACTTGGAGTGTTAATGGCAATAATAAAGAAAAAAGCGGGCATATGGCGGTCTCAGCTAATACTGATACAACCTATGCTAATATTTATAAAATTGAAACAAGTTACTTGTTTGATAGCGTAGTAACGGTTAAAGTTCAAACTAGTAAAGGTTTATTATCTAAAAGTGTTAGTGTGAAAATTGATAAAGAAATACCAACACTTACCTTAGATT
The DNA here is from genome assembly GCA_934096595.1 of uncultured Bacilli bacterium. Classification (GTDB taxonomy): domain Bacteria; phylum Bacillota_I; class Bacilli_A; order RF39; family UBA660; genus CAG-605. The sequence goes on from CAKOMH010000037.1 coordinate 6,453, forward strand.
CTGATGCTTCTTATGAACCATCAAGTAAAGTTATTACCTTTAATGGTAGTGATGGTTCGGGATCAGGTTTTGGCGAGTATGCCTATGCTTTAACAAAGTCAGAAAGTGAAACTCCAACTTTTAATATAAAACAAAGTGAAAATCATCTTGAAGTTTATGAAAACAGGACTTATTATGCTTATGCTAAAGACCGAGTTGGCAATGTAAGTAAGGCTGCTACTATAAATATTACTAATATAGATAATTCAAAACCAGCTTGTAAAAATCCTGAAAATAGTACGGAATGGAAAACAAGTTATACTTATACTTATGGTTGTAGTAGTGATGCTGGTTCTGGATGTGCAACCCCAGATAAAACCGAAACAACAACTGATGAAGGGGAATTTAAAAAAGTAAATTGGACCATTAAAGACAATATTGGAAATACTAGAGACTGTTCTTATAATGTGGCAACTAAAGTAGATAAGACGGCACCTACTTGCCAAATAACTGTAGATGCTAGTAGTAAAAAAGGTAATAATAATTGGTATATTGGTAATGTAAAACTTTTATTATCAACGAATGATAACTTAAGTGGCGTTAGTGAATATGGTATTACAACTAACAATACGCCAGAATACAATAGTAGTAAATCTGCTACTTTAACAAATGATACCGATGACAATGGTATAACTTATTATGGATATGTTAAAGATAAAGCTGGTAATACTGGTAGTTGTAAAATTACCGTTAAAAAGCTTACAGAAACTCCATCTTGTACTTTAGCAAGTAGTGGTAATGTTGGCAATAATGGTTGGTATACATCTAATGTTAATATTAAGATGAATACTAATTCTAAATATGTAACAAGTAAAAATGTTAATAATACTAATAAGGATAATTATACTTTAACTAGTGATACTAAAGGGACAACGATTAAAGGAACTGTTACTAATGATGCTGGTTTAAGTGGTAATTGTAGTATTAATGTTAAGAAAGATACTGAAGCTCCAAGTTGTAATGTTAATGCTAGTGGTACTAAGGGTCAGAATAATTGGTATACATCTAATGTTTCCATGAGTTTATCGGCAACGGATGCTACTAGTGGGGTTATGAAATATGGTTTAAATGCCAATGGAACTAGTTATAATAATAGTAATAATCAAAATTTAACTTGGGATACGGATGGAATAACTTATTATGGTATAGTTATGGATAATGCTGGTAACCAAAGAGATTGTAGTTCTTCTGTTAAAAGACTAGCTACAGCTCCCAGTTGTAGTATTACTGCTAGTGGTAATAAAGGCTGGAGTGATTGGTATACTAGTGATATAACTAATACAATTAGTTCTACCTCACCTCATGTTTCAAGTAAGAAAATAACCAATAATAATAGTGAACGATATGTTATTAATTGGGATAATGATGGTATGACCGTAAGTGGCGAGGTTGTAAATGAAGCGGGGTTAAAGGGAAGTTGTTCTACTTGGACTAAAAGACTTGCGCAAACACCTAGTTGTTCGGTTAATTTAAGTGGTACTATGGGTCAAAATAACTGGTATATATCAAATATTAATGCTAGTGTTGGTTCATCATCATCTCATATAGTTAGCAGTAAAATAACTAATAATAATTCTAATAACTACACTGTTAACTGGGATACAGAAGGTATTACTATAGGCGGAACAGTTACTAATGCTGCGGGTAAGAGTGCCTCTTGTAGTAATTGGGCTAGAAGATTAACTCAAGCTCCAACTTGTTCAATCTCAATTAGTGGCACTAAAGGTTATAATGATTGGTATCGTTCTGATGTAACAGTTTCTATGAATACCTCCGGAGTTGGTATTAGTTCGCGTAAAATATCGGTTCCTAATGGCACTACTTATAATAATTCATATACTTTAATTTATGATACTAATTATATAAATGTAAGTGGGACTGTAACTAATGAAGCCGGATTAAGTGGTACTTGTACTTCCCAAAGTTTTAGAAGAGATGTAACACCGCCAGCAGCTACCCTAAGAATGAAGACTACTTATTATTGTTATCATAGTGTAACTATAACTTCATCAGGAAGTTGCGGGGATAGTCGTAATACTATTAAAATGACCTGTGATGAATGGAATAGTAAGAACTTAAATAATAACGATAATTTAACTAATTATGCTAAGAGTGTTTATAGTAAATATAAGTCGCATACGGATAATGGGGTTGATGATGGTTATGATGTTTCTACTAATCAAGCTGAACTTCTTTGTCAAGATAGTATGACTAATAATGTAAGCTATAAGATAGGTAATAAGAGTGGTTCTCTATATGATTTAGAAAGCGATTACAGTGCTAGAAATAACATTAATTATACAATGGCTGGTACTTGCACTGATGAAGCTGGAAATACTAGTACTTCTTATAAAACATTTAATCGTTATGAGCAGGAACAATATTGTGAATCATCACATACAGAATCATATTGTGATAGTAAACACGGGGAAGTAACTAACTGTGAAGACGGTAAAAACTATACAATGTCTAACGGCGATACTTGTGGTGGCCCTGATGCTAATGGTAACTATGGTACTTATGACCCTGATTATGGTAATTATACTGGTTGTAGTTGGAGTAGCGGTGGCTCTGGTAGTACTGGTAACTGTGGACAAGTAACAGAAGTATGTGACCACGAGGTTGATGTAAATGTCTCAGATGGTACTTATAAATGCAGTGATAATAAATGGAGGTAGTAAGTATGAAAAGTAATAAAAAAACTGCCCATAATAATAGTATTAAAAAGACTTGGACTATTATAATAATAGCCCTTGTCTTAATAGCTATTATAGGAATAGTTATCTTTTTCTTAATTAGAAAACCTAAAGTAACTTATGAATATTATATAAATAATAATAAAAGTAGTGTTATAGGAAATAATATTACAAATTATGAATGTTCTAATGGGACTACTTTAGATATAGATAAAGATAATAATACTTTTAAAGTTAGTAATATAAAAAAATCCTCTTTATGTAAAATCTATTATGAAGATAGTGCGGGTGAGATGCTAATGAATTTAATTACCGGACTAGATGAAACTAAAGAAAAAAATAAAGTATATTTTGATTCTAATGGGGTTTTACGCTATTATGGAGAAGATCCTCTTAATTATGTTTACTTTAATTGTACTGATGAAAATGATAAGAATACTTGTGAATTATGGCGTATTGTTAGTATAAGTAAAGTATCTGATGCTACTAAAGATAATAAATATAATTTAAAATTAGTTAAAGATACGCCTTTAATAGTTAAAGATACTACTAATAATCAAGAAATAAGTGAATTTTCATGGAATAATAATAGAGGTTATGATTATTTAGAATCTAGTCTTAATGGCATCTTAAATACTGGTTATTATAATGCTAATGGTAATTATATATATAAAAATAGTAAAGATGAAGAAGTATCTTATGATTTTATTAAAAGCGGTTTAAAAACTGATAAAGTAAGAAACATGGTTGCAAGTTATACTTGGCGTATTAATGCTACTACCGATAATTCTGATGCCATAAGTAATTGGTATAGTGATACTGCTCATGGTAATATGGCTAATTTTAAAATTGGTTTAATTAATATTAGTGATTATATCTTATCTTTAAAAGATGATTGTAAAGATATAGCAATTAAAGAATTTGGAACATGTAAATCAAAATCTTATCTTTCCAAAGAAAATGGTTTCTTTGTCTTAGATAGTTATCAAAAAGATGAAGGTTTTGTTTATAGAATAGCGGGTAATAATTCTATAAATGCTATTTATCCCACTGCTACTTATAATATATATCCAGCTTTATATTTAAATGAAGATGTTAAAATAGTAAGTGGGGATGGAAGTATTGATTCACCTTATGTTTTATCAGAATAATAATTTAAAAGACTGTTAGAAGGTTCTAGCAGTTTTTTTAAATGCTAAAAAGTAGATGTTAAGAATCTTGACAATTTGTAAACACAGTGTTAGAGTATAGAACAATTATTTGTAAAAAGGGGGATTTTTTATGAATATTGATAATAGTTTAAATAAAGGAGTACCAATTAATTATCCTGTTTTAATAGAGCCTACAGACTTAATAGCCATTGCTAGTAATCAAAAGAAAATGACTAGTATTTTAGAGAATAGTACTTTTGCTTATCTAGAATTTATTAGTAGTCAAGCTAAGAGTTTAATTTCTTTAGATTTTTATGGAACTTTAGCTATTGTTCATGACTTTGAAGACTTAAAAGGCAAAATAGTATTTTCTGATTTAGGATTCTATAAGACATTGGATAAGACTTTAAATACTAATATTAGAGTTAATGATTATGAAGAATTATTGGATACTTGTGATATGGTTAGACAATTTTTAGAAAGAATTGAAATTTTAAAACAAGTAAAGACTCCCAATGAATTAAAAAGAAAATTCCCTAACATATATCAAAAATATTTAAAAACTGTTCAAGATAATTATAATTTAACTAAAGGAATAATTGAGCCTCTTAATAAGTTAGGTCTTAGAGATCGTACTTTAAAACTAATTACCTTAAATAAAGAACTTCGTAAACATTCTCTGTATGATACAGTTACAATGGAAGACTTGATTGAAGATACTAAGAAATTTAGTTTTGGAAGATTTATTGAACAAATAGGATCTTGTCTAACTAATTTAGTAAATAATAAAGATAAAATAATGGCTTATATTAATAATAATCCTATTGATTTTAATGACTTGAATCAAAAAGATATTGATAATTTAGAACTATATTTTGCTTATCAGCATTTAAGACAAGCAAAATTATTTACAGGAATATATCGCCAAGAATATTTATATTATGTATCTAATTATTTTATTAATAAAAAAGATATTTTAGAAAAAGATATTAGAATAGTTATTGGCAGCAAGAGTAAAGATATTCAAAATGGTTTACTAGTTATGAAGGATAATAGTACTAGTGAAGAAGTAATTATTACACCTAAAATATTATATGATATGTATACTAAGTTATTAGTAGATAATCCTGATTTAAAAATGATTGATTTGTCTTCTTTTAATTTTGAAGGAATGAATTTAGATGAAGTTTCGGCTTTTATGACGGCTTATTTAAAAGATTTAGGAGCTAATTGGGATTTTTTAGAACCTAATAGTCAAGTAGAAGAAGATATTACAAGAAAGACTAAAGAAAGTTCTAATGGTTTTTGTGTAAAAGGGGAAGAAGCGCGTGAAGAGAAATTGTTAAAACTTTTTATGACTAAGAAACAATTGTATGAGTCAACAAATCCCCTTTACCGAATTAAAGGTAAAAATACTTTTGAAGGTTATATAGGCTATATTTATGCTAACGGTAGAGTAATATTAGATAGATTTTATGATAAACAAAACGATAGTAATTTAGCTCTAGGTCATGCTGTTTATGCGATGAATATGCAAGAATTTTATGAAATTAGTAAATTAAGTAAGACCGAAATTATTAGAAATAACTTATGTAGACGCTATGTCCATAGGGGTAATTGGGCCAAAAAGATTCTGGAAAATGAAATTAGGTTGGCAACAGGAGAAATACCAACTATTACGGTAAGAAAATTAATAAAAGACGGTAGTTTAAAGGTTGAATAGTTTTGAAAATTACAGGGGGCAAAAAAATTTGACAAATAAAAAAGATGTGCTATACTAGACAAACTTGTAAAAAAGGAAAGAAAAATTTATTTAAAAGAAAGCTGGGGGTAATATGAATAATTTAATAGAAAGAACCGAATATTTAATTAATAGGTTGTGTAAAGCTGTAGAAGTAGAAGATGAAAAATATATTATAATGGATGAAAAATATAGTAATCTTATACCAATTATTATTGATGAATTAAAGAAATATTTAAAAACATTGAAAAATCCTAGAATGACTAGTGCTTATGGGGGAGTGTATGCTTTAAATATTGAATTCTTTGCTAATATTAATAAATATATTAAAGAAAGAGAGTTTACACCATTACTTAGAACACCAGAATTTAAAGGCTTATTTGATAGTTCTATTAGGAGTAACACTCAAGATATGGTAGTTAAATTTATCGATAAAAATATGGCTAGTATTTTAAAATTCAGTTCTTTATCTAATCAAGTATTAAGAACTAATAAAATATTTGAAGAAGAATTAACAAGGGTCTCTGATTATTATATGCCTGAAGATAAAAGATATTATCGTCCATGTAAAGTTATGACTAAGTTAGATAGTCTTGGTACTGATAACTTAAGTGCTTTAATGGTAGTTGGTATTTATGAAAATGGAGGCTTTGATAAATTGTGTCCAAGGGCTTTAGAAGATAAGCAAAGATATGAAGAAGTTTATATGAAGAGACAAAAAACAGTGAAAAAAAATCCTTTCGGAAGTGTTTTTCATGGATTATTCTAAAATATTAAGGATAGATGAAAATACAACTATTGTTGATGTTATTGGAATTTATGAAGTATTCTTAAAAAGAATAGGAAAGAAGAAAAAACTAAAAGATACTGATATAAATGAAGTAAATGCGTTAAATATAGCCTTAATGCTGGCATGCAATTTTAAAAGTGATAAGGAATTAATAAATAAGAAGAATGAGTATTTATTAAAAAATAGGGTCTGGGGTGTAATAAAAAACTTAAATAAGACTATAAAAGATATTAGTACTTATGAAAATAGTGGTTTTGGAACCCTTTTTGCCCATTTGAAAAAAATGCTAGAAAACTATTTAATTGATTATAATCGTTTAGTTAATTATCTTAGAAAAACAAGAAGTATTGAAGAATATCAAAATATTATTAATAGATTTGAATTTTGTGATTTTAAAGTTCTCTTAATTTCAGATTTAAATGATTTTATTTATGATCATATGATGTCTTGTCTTACCTATACGAGGGAATATGAAGCGTTTGTTCGGGGATTAATGCAAACCAAAGACTTCTATGAAGAAATAGTGTTTTTAAATAAAAATATTAGTTTTATTAAAACGATAGAAGACGCTAATGAAATATTAGTAAATAATGTTTTATATAAAAATTTAGAAAGTTCTAAATTAAGTGGGGAAGATGCTTTAATTTTAAGTAAAGAGATTAAAAAGATGTTAACTAATGATGTTATATGTAATCACTTAAGTATTTCTGAACTTGTTAGTAAATATAATTATGAGATGGTTGCCAGAAAACGAATTCAAATTATTAAATCTTTAGGACTTGGTAATAAGAGACTATAATTTATAGTAAATATTAGACTTATAACTAGGTCTTTTTTTCGTTGTCAAAATAAATTATTTAGTTTATAATTATATTAAGATAAGAAGAGGTTATGGACTATGAATAATAATGCTAATGGTAATATTAATAATACTAGTGGTCAAAAGTATATGAATAATAATCAAAATATGGTTAATAGTCCTAGTAATATGGGAACAGTAAGTAATGTTAGTAATGGACAAGTGGTTAGTAATCCTAGTGCTTTAGGACAAGTTAATCCTAATATAGTTAGTAATATACAAGGAGTAAATAATCCAAGTGGTCAGATGAATAGATCCGTTAATAATGGTGCTAATAGTAATTTTGTTAATTCTAATAATCAAGTAAATCCAATGTCTACCAATCAAGTAAATTCAATGCCTAATAATCAAACAAATTCAATACCTAACAATCAAGTAGTTAAAAATCAAGCTGCTAATAGTCAAGTAAATGGAACTAGTGTTAATCAAAGTAATGGGGTAACAAATACTCAAAATAATCCTAATGTTCAAGTAGGTTCTCAAATTAATCCAAATCCAAATCCAAATCCAAACTCTAGTCCTAATAATATTAAAATAGAAGAAACTAGTGTTACTAAGTCGCAAAAAGGTACAGTTACTGTGGCAACTGTTAATGATGGGGCAGTTAGCATTTTAACTGATAAGTTTCCCGAACCAATTGATATTAGTGTAAAGGCTAGTAAAGTGGTTACTAAAAATGGTAAAAAAGTTAGAATTATGACTAAAAGAGAACTAATTACTAATATTGTTCTAAGTTTTTTCTTTGTTTTAGCTTTATGT
>CAKOMH010000038.1:0-14475 GCA_934096595.1 uncultured Bacilli bacterium
TTATAATATTAAATCAGCTTATTCTATAAATGGCAAAAGAATCTTTTATTCAGAATTTTTAAAAAATCCACCATTAGATTTAAAAAAAGCAATTTTAAGGATTGCTCCTAAAATTAATATGGATTTAATAAATAAAATAATTGATGAGACAGCAACAATTAGTGAGGTTGATAAATTGTTTTTTAAAGAAAGCATTAAAATAAGAAAAGAATTAATAATTGATGCAGCTTATAAAAAAATTGCTAATGATTATAAAAACAACATTTAATTATTAAACTTTTTATCTTACAGTTATATCATATTTCAATAAAGAATATTATTTGGTATTTAAAAAACTTATTTTTTCTTGTATACTATAGATGAATAGTAAAGGGATTTATATGATAGAATTAGTAAATGTTAAAAAAACTTATAAAGCTAAAAAGGCTAGTGATACTATTGCTTTAGATGGCGTAAATTTTAAAATACCTAGCAAGGGCTTATACTTTATAACTGGGGAGAGTGGTTCCGGTAAATCAACCCTTCTTAATGTCTTAGGAGGACTGGATAAGATTGATACCGGTTCTATTAAAGTTGGCAATATTGCTTTAGAAGATTTAAGTAAAAAAGATTTAGTGAAATATCGTAATACTTGTGTTGGTTTTATCTTTCAAGATTATAATTTGTTTTTAGAATATAATGTTTATGATAATGTTAAGTTAGCTTTAGAACTTAGTAATCAAAATAATAATACAAATATTGATGAGATTTTAAAAAGAGTAGGTTTATATGATTTAAGACTCCGTAATATTAATGAACTTTCAGGTGGACAAAGACAAAGAGTAGCTATTGCACGAGCGCTAGTTAAAAATCCAGAGATAATTTTAGCCGATGAACCAACTGGTAATTTAGATAGTGTTACTTCAAGACAAATAATGACTCTTTTAAAAGAAATAAGTGCGGATAAATGTGTAATCGTAGTAACCCATGATAGAACTTTAGCTAACGAATTTGGTAATGGTTTTATCATGATGCAAGATGGTAAAGTCATAAACGATACAATTGTTGCCTTAAAAAATGATGAAAAAGATATTGTTTTAAGAACTTCTAACTTTAAAAATCGTTATGCTTTAAAATTTACCCTTCATAATATGAAAATGAAACCCGTTAAGTTCGTGATGACAACCCTGCTTACAGCTTTTGCACTAACCTTAGTGTGTTTAATGTTTACCTTTGTTCTTTTTAATAAGACTAAATTTGCCTTAAATACTTTAACGAAACATAATGTTGATAAAATAGCCATTAGTCCGGTAACTTGCTTTAAAGACAAAACTTATTCCGATTATGTTGATTGTAATCCCAAATATTTTAATAATGATGATGAAACCCTAAAATTAGGAAGTCCTGCTTATTTTGGCCGCGATAACGAATTTGCACTTAAATTTGGCAAACCTACTAATATTACCGAAGGCATTCCCAGTTATAGTAATATAGTAGAATTAAAAGATGATAGCTTGATTACTTTATATTTAGGACGCTTACCATTAAATGACACCGAAATAGTAATAGATAAAAATATTGCTTATAATATAATAAAATATGGAATTTATGATATTAATCAAAATTTAATTAAACCAACTACTATGCAAGATATTTTAAATTTACAAGTTAACTTAGGCAAATATCCAGTAACTATTGTGGGTATTAATGAGTTTAATAATGACCATTTATTTACCAGTATTAGAAGTGAAGAGAAGACTAATATAAAATTACAAGAATATTTTAAAAGCTATACTGAAGATAATAATATCTATGTCAAAGGATTTATTGATAATAAAGAATTACTTTATAGTAAAGAAGAAATGTTAAGTAAGTTTATCATTAGTTTTACGAGTAAATTTAATACTAATATCTATGGTGCGTTACATAATCTTAAGTATTATGAGACCGAGGAGTATTACGATTTAGATTTTAATTTAACTAATAAGCCCTTAGGTAGTAAAGAAGCTATTATAAGCGCTAATGATATTTTAAATTATAATTCACCAACAACTGGTGATATTGGGAAAAAATTTGCTGAATTTCAAAAAGAAAATAATAATTTAAGTTATAGTGAAGCCTTACCCGTATTCATTAAAGATATATTTATTAAATATAAAGATGAATTTAATTTAGTTTCTCGGGATATGGTTAAAGTTTATAGAGATAGTAATTATACTACTATTCTAAAAGTTGCGGGTGTTACCTTTGATGATTATAGTTATATAAGTAAAGAAATGTATAATAATGGTGATAAGAGTAAGAAATTTATCGAAAAAGTTTATATAGGTTTTAAAACTAAGAATGAACTTAATAATCTTTTAACTAAGTATGATTATATGAATAATATTCATGAGGACGGCAATTATCTAGTAATGGAAAGTGATTTAGGTGGTGATATTGGCGCTATTGACAATATTTATTATCACTTACATACTTATTTAGTTATTATAGCTTGTGTTGTTGCTATCTTTGCTCTTATTTTACTATTTAATTTTATTAATACGACTATTAGCTATGCGAAGAAAAATATTGGTATTTTAAAAAGTTTGGGAGCTAAAAATAAAGATATTTATAAAATATTTACTTATGAAGCAATTATTATTACCATTATAGCCTTTATTTTATCAATATTAATGTGGACAGTAGCTTGTAATTTTGCTAATAAAATGTTTTTTGATAATCATGAGTATATTGGAGGTATTGAAATTAATGCCTTGGCACCGTTATTAACCTTAAGTTTTGGTCTAGTTTTATCTTGGCTTTTAAGTTTAGCTAATTGTAGTAGAATAAATGAAATGCAACCCGTAGATGCTATCTTAAATAAATAATTAAATTTAAAAGTAGCTTATTTATTATTGAACATTTATAATTTTACATTGTAATGACGATGTAATTAAATATTACATATAATATATTGACGAAATGATAAAAATATGCTATATTAATATTGATTAGGAGATGATAAAATGTCTACAATGTCAAATACTACAAATTTAAATATTAGAATTGATAATAATTTGAAAAAGGAATCTGATAATTTATTCAAAGATTTAGGATTAAATATGTCTACTGCAATTACTATGTTTTTAAAACAATGCGTAAAAACAGAAAGTATACCATTTAAAATTGAACGCCCAAAATCTATTGGAAAACTTGATACTGCATTGAAGGAGGCTGAAGACATAATTAACAATCCTGATAAGTATAAGGGCTATAATAATATACCTGAGTTATTTGAGGATTTAGATAGTGATGATTGATTTCCATAATAATACAAAATATAAAATATTTCATACTAGTGATTTTAAAAAAGATTATAAAAAGGTGAAAAAGCAAGGAAAAGATATTGAAAAATTAAAAGATATAATTGAAAAATTAGCAAATGGTGAAGACCTTCCTAGTTATAACCATAATCATGCTCTTTATGATAATCGTAAATATAAGGGATGCGGTGAATGTCATATTGAACCGGACTGGTTACTTGTATATAAATATCAAAATGATAAATTAATTTTATTATTAGTGGCAACGGGTTCACATAGTAATTTATTTTAAATGAAGCACTTCTATTAATTAGCTAATGAAGTGCTTTTAAGTTTCTTAATTTTTGTTTTAACTACTTAATTTGTTTATATAAAAATAAATAATACACCTATGATAAAATTTGATATGGAAAATATATCAATTTTGAAGATTTTAAAAACACGCTAGGTACAATCTTAATGATGAAAGATTAAAATTATTAAATGAAATGATAAATGAAAGAGCTATCGAGCTAATAGATATTATTGAAAATAGCGATTTTAATGATTAGTTTTTAGAATAAATTCCTACAACTTGTATGCTATTTGCGATGTATTAACAAGATTTTAATATCATTATTTAATTTTGACAAAACTTTAATTAATTAGCACTTATCACTTGACAGTGCTAATCAAAAGTGGTATAACATAATCGTAAGTAAGAAAGCTACTTACAGGTATTAAAATTATATTGTTGAGTACCCTATAAAAGGGGTAACATGAAAGGAAATGATTTATATGATGTTAGTACCAAATAGAGATTTTGACTTATTTGATGATATTTTTGGAGATCCCTTCTTTAGAAAAAGTGAAAGCAAAATGATGAAGACGGATATCCGTGAAGATAAAGACAACTATGTAATAGATATTGATTTACCGGGATTCGATAAAAAGAATATTAAAATTGATGTAACTGATGGTTATTTAACTATTAATGCTAAAGTTAATAATGAAGATAATGAGAAAAAAGGTGGCAAATATATTAGAAAAGAAAGATATTACGGCGAGTGTTCGCGTAGTTTCTATGTTGGCGATGATGTAAAACCTGAAAATATTAATGCTAACTTTAAAAATGGTATTTTAACTTTAGAAGTACCTAAAGTAGAAAATAAAGGTAAATTACCAGAAAAGAAATATATTGAAATTAAAGACTAATATATAAACTTTTAAATAAACATGCAAAAACTGCATGTTTTTCATTTGTAAACTTATTTGAAAAATTCTATTGACATTATTATCCTAAAATGTTATTATACAAGGCAATTAAGGGGGCAAATTTATGGAAAGTAATATAGTTGATGAACAACAAAAAAGATTAGAAGAAGCCAAAAAAGATAAAATCGATGGTAGTATTAATCATTTTGATAGGTTAAATTTACTTCCATCAACTAATTTAATGTATGTAAAATACGCTTTTTTAAACAAATTGTCGATGGAAACTAATGAAAAATTAACAGTGTTTTCTCTTGAAGATATGGATATTACTATTAAAGGTTATTTAGCTTTAAGTAATAAGGAAAAGTCTGAAAAATATATTAAAAATTTAGAAGCATATAATCAAAAGCAAATAGAGGCTGCAAAAATCATGTATGCCAAAAAACTTGCTGCTAAAAGACATTCTGCAGAATATCATTATTGTATAACTGAAAGTATGATTGAGTGGTTAATAGAGGTTGGAAAGATAAAATATAATATTAACTATGAAGTAGATCTTTCGAATGCTGACAACGAAGCTTTTTTTCAATTACTAAGAAATATGTATGATTCCTTATCCCGTAAAAAGCAAGATTATTTGATTAATGGTAATTCTAATGAAGAACTAGAAGGTTCATTAAATGAGGTAATCAATAACTTAAAAGAAATTATTGATACTTTTAAGAAAGATACTGCATTGATTAAAAAAATTTAAAGATAAGAAAAGAAAGAAGATAATAATATGTACCCATTTGAATTTACAAAGTCAAAAAATTATTGGCAGATTTTAGGTTTGCCAATTGTTGATGCAAATAATCGTATCTCTAATGATATGAGTATGCGTCAAATTAAAATTCAATTTGATTGGAAATTGGATTATAATAAAAGAAAAATTGAAGAATTAAATAATACAGCTGCTAATAAGGAAAGCAAATTAGATCCCGATTTTAGTAAAAGATTAGAATCTAATTTAAACAACATTTTAGATGTTATAAATGCTTATTTAACCTTTAGAGAACCTATTTTGTTTTATAAATATAATTGTTTCTTAAGTGAAGAAGATGCTTATTTTACAAACGATCCTTATTGTGGATTTAATTATTTTTATAAGAAAGATTTAGATTATGAAGAAAGAAGTCATTTTGCTAATAAAATAAACGAAATGAACGCTTCCTTATATGAAACATTTTACTCATTAAAAGCAAAAATTCCTTCATCTACAGATATAGATATAGAGAAAGCCATAAAAATTCAAAATCTTATGGATGCCATAAATGTTGGCCTTAAGGATATTGCTGATGTAGAAAAGAAAATCTTAGAACATGGTAGTTTTAATCCCAATGAAGTATTTGAAAAAGGATTTAGAACGGAAAATGGTTTAAAATTTGATTATCAAGAAGACTATATGTTAAAGCGCAGATAGTCTTCTTTTTAAATACTTTGTCATTTTTCTAGTACTTATTAGAAGTCTTGTCGAAAGCCTTTAAAATCATTAAAATTTATAGTATCCTTTAAACAGGTGAAAATATGGATGAACTATTAAGTAGCTGTGAAGGGTTAGTTAAAAAAGTAGCCCAAAATTTCTATAATGTTGATAAAGAAGAATTATACCATGTCGGAAGAATTGGCCTTTTTAAAGCCTATCAACATTATAAAAAAGATACCAACACCAAGTTTTCTAGTTTTGCTTATACCTATATCTTTGGAGAAATGTATGAGTTAGCGCGGATGAAGAAAGCCATAAGTCCTCCCTAGAGAAGTTTTAAAAACCGCTAAGTTAGTCTTAAAAACCAAAGAATACTTAGACCAACTTTATAAAAACGATACTCCCTTAGAACAAGTAGCAGCTTATCTTAATTTAAGTATAAGTGAAGTTACTAATGCCCTAAGTAGTCTAGATACAACCGTCAGTCTAGATGAAATAAGAGATGAAGATACCAACCTTTATAATAAACTTTCTTCTAAACCTTTAAATCTTGATATGCAAATAGATTTACAAAATATGATAAATACCTTAGAAAGTCCTGATAAAGAAATAATCCTTTTGCGTTATTTTAATGACTATACTCAAGAAGAACTGGCTAAAATGTTTCATATGTCGCAGGTAAGTATCTCTCGCTTACTAACGCGAAACTTAAAAAAATTAAAAATTGCTTATAGCGAAGTATAAAATTTAAAAAATACCCCCATAATAACTATGGAGGTTCTTTTATGAATAAAGAAGAATACGCTAAGTTAGTAAAAAAATATACACCGAGTGAGGATAAGTTAAAACATGCTTTAATTGCTTTTATAGTTGGGGGGATAATTGGAATACTAGCTTGTTTTATCTATAATATTTTAATGAAGTTTGATATTAGTACGAAAGATGCAAATATTTGGACACTTCTAATTATTATTGCTACCTCTAGTTTATTTACCGGCTTTGGTTTTTTTGATAATTGGGTTAGTAAAACGAGATGTGGTTTAGTTATTCCTATTACAGGATTTGCTCATTCTGTTACATCAGCCGCTTTAGAATATAAAAAAGATGGTTTAATTACAGGGTTAGGAGCCAATATCTTTAAACTTGCTGGATCCGTACTTTTATATGGAATGATAAGTGCTTTTTTACTTACGGTTGTAAAGGTGGTGTTCCATGGCTAGTTTAAAATTTAATAATATTTATATTAAAGATTGGTATAGTATTGCAAGTTCTAATGAAACTTTAGGACCTATTAAGAAATATAATCAAGTTATTGCTGATCATTATTTTGGAGAAAAGACTTTTGAGCGTGCGGAAATGAAGATGCAAAGTACGGTCATTGATAATTTAATAAAGAGAAATGATTTACAAAAGGGGATTGATTTACTTATTGGTGGGGAACTTTCTAATCAGTTATCACTTACTAATTTTACGGCTAGTAAATATAATATTCCGTATTTAGGTGTTTATTCGGCTTGTGCTAGTTTTAATGAAGCCTTAATTATTATGAGTATATTTTTAAACGACCGCAAAATTAAGAACGGGTTATGTTTAACAAGTAGTCATACCGAGGTTGCTGAAAGACAGTTTCGATATCCAATTGAATATGGAGCCCCAAGATTTAAGAGAAGTACCATGACCGCAACGGGAAGTGTTGGGGTTATCCTAGCTCATGAAGGAAAAATTAAGATTAACAGTGCTACTATTGGTAGTTCGGTTAATTATGGACTTACTGATGTTAATAATATGGGTGCAGTAATGGCTCCCGCCGCGGCAGAAACTTTAATGAAACACCTAAAAGATTTAAAAATTTCTGCTGACTATTATGATTTAATTTTAACTGGTGATTTAGGACGAACGGGGTCTAAATTGTTTTTAGAAATTCTAAAGAAAAATAATCTTAATTTAACTAATTATCAAGATGCAGGTTCGATATTATTTAAAGAAAAAGATTTTGAAAACTCTGGTTCTTCGGGACCAGTAACATTGCCACTAGTAGTATTTAATAAAATTATTCAAAATAAGAAGTATAAAAATATTCTTTTGCTTGCAACTGGAGCCTTACATTCGCCAACTTTAGTTAATCAGCATGAAGAGATACCTGCCATTAGTCATGCTGTTTCCTTGGAGGTTTTATGATTTATTTATATTCATTTTTATTTGTTGGAGTTTTATGTTTAATTGGGGAGATTATTTTAGATAATACGAATTTAACTCCCGGACATATTACATCTTTGTTTGTAAGTTTGGGAGCGGTTTTATCTTTTTTCAATATTTACCCTTGGTTTGTAGAAAAAGTTGGCATTGGGGCTTCTATTCCGATAACTAGTTTTGGTAATTTGCTTTATCAAGCCTGTTTAGAAGGGTTTCACACGAAAGGTGTTTTAGGCATGTTTACTAATCTTTTAACTACTACTTCTGCTGGAATCAGTGGGGCAGTAATATTTGCTTTTTTAGTAACGGTATTTTTAAATCCTAAAGATTAAGATATAGAAAAATTAGAATATAGGGACGAGTCATCGTCTTTTTTTGATTAAAATCTAATAAATTTGGTTGGGGTTATTATAGTAAAATTTCTAGAAAAAATGCTAGTGATGGTGGGGTAAAATCAGTTATTAGTTTGAAGTCCCAAGCGATAATGTACGGAAATGGTAAGATGGACAATCCTTACCGTTTAACAAGTGAAATAAAATAAGTGATTATAGGAAAATGTGTAAAAAGCGCTTGAAAAGGTCGGAAAAATGTGTAAATTCGGCCAAAAATAGTCAGAAAAATGTGATAAAGATAAAAATGATAAAAATTAACTAATAAACCATAAAATGACAAAATATTTAGAAATCACCATATATAGTAGTTATAGGTGATTTTTTTATGACTGTCTATATTGACTTAGTAATACTTCTTAATTATTTCTTTGACTCTTTAATCCTTTTAACAGTTAATACAACCTTAAAAAGAAATGTTTCTTTAAAAAGAATATTATTAGTATCTTTACTAGGAGAACTTAGTTTGTTTGGTTTTCTTTTATCCAATAAATACTTACTTATTATTTTAAAACTAGAAGTAAGTGCTATTTTAAATATATTTACTTTTAAATATAAAGATATCTTTTATACAACTACTAATATCTTATATTTTTATATGATTAGTATTATTCTAGGAGGATTTATTTATTACTTAAAATTAAATAATTTATCTTATCTTTTTATTTTACTATTAGTGCCTTTAATCCTTTTTCTTTATATTAAACAAAATTTAAATATGAAAACAACTATTAGTAAAACATATCCTTTAACTATTTATTTTAATAATAAAAGAAAGTTATCTTTAACCGGATTTGTAGATACAGGCAATAAATTAAGAGATCCCATAACTAAGAAATGGGTAATTTTAGTTAATAAGAAATTATTAAAAGGAGTAGTTAGAATTAGAACCCCTATTTATGTACCATATCACTCTTTAAATAATAAAGGGTTAGTAGAGTGTATTAAACCAGAAAAGATGGTTATCGAAGGAAGGGAATATACAAACTTTTTAATTGGACTTATGGACAGTAGAATAATGATTAATAGTAGTGATTGTATTATAAATTTAGAAATATTGGAGGAATTAAATGTTTAAGAAAATTATTGAATTATTAAAAAGAAAATATAGTGAAGTCTTTTTTATTGGTAGTGATGATAAATTACCACCACCATTAAATAGAGAAGAGGAACTATCTTATTTAGTTAAAGCCAAAACTGGAGATATTGAGGCTCGAAATATTTTAATTGAACATAATCTTCGGTTAGTAGTATTTCTAGCTAAAAAGTATGAGTCAACTGGTTATCCTTTAGAAGATTTAGTTTCCATTGGATCAATTGGTTTAATAAAAGGAATTAATACTTATAAAATAGATAAAAATATTAAACTAGCTACTTATGCTTCAAGATGTATTGCTAATGAAATACTAATGTATATTAGAAAAAATAAGCGTCGGAAAACCGAAATTAGTTTAGAAGATGCTCTAAACTATGATAGTGAAGGTAATGAGTTACATTTAGAAGATGTGATGGGGACGGATTCGGACTTAGTTGCTGATGAATACGAAAGTAAAGAGGAAAAAGTTTTATTAGAGCGGGAACTTAAAAATTTAGATTCTAGAGATAAAGAAATTATGATTATGCGATATGGGTTATATAATACTAAAGAATATACCCAAAAAGAAGTAGCGGATAAATTATCTATTAGTCAATCTTATATTTCCAGAATAGAAAAGAAAGTTATTAAAAAATTAAAGACCTTACTCAGATTTGGCTAAAAAAGTACCTAGAAGCTACTGTTACTAGTAATTTCTAGGTTTTCTTTTGTTTAAGTCTAAGGTAAAAGATATATTGTTTTTTAGATTGTTGGTTTCATCAGAAGTAAAATCTATATCATTATGATAAGCCATTGCATCATTAAGTATTTTATTATAAATACCTATATCTATAGTTATTGGTTTGTTTTCTTGGCTTTCTATATCATTATTTTGGGCTATTTTAAGTTCTTTTTCTTTAGTGACTATTCTTTTACTAAGTTCTTTTATTTCTAATTCTAATTGTTCTTTTTCTATTTTATTTTCAGTTTTATTATAAATATTCTTATTTATTAAACTATAGACTATACCTAAAAGAATGGCTAAGGTAAGGTTTAGTTTAACATTATAGAGAAAGTATGTAGTAATTAATGTAGTAATTATGGATATTATGGTTCCTTTAAATAATAGGCCATATACTTTAGTTTGTCTATTAAGGATTAATTTATATTTTTTGGAGTCTAATTCTTTTTTTAGTTCTTCTATATCATTTAAGAATAGTATTGCATCTTTGGTATTCATATTTTATATACTTCTTTCTTGAATGCAGTTTATTCTATGCTATATGTTATCTAAAGTCAAATGAATTTTTAATACGGATTAGTAAAATACCAAAGTATATAATAAATTTTCATAGAGTTAAATACTCTATGAAAGCGGATTTTCGTATCTTTATCTTAATTTATAGTATAAATATACCACATAATAGGCCTATTTTCTATAAAAAATAGAATGATTTTTTTGAAAATTATGGTCAAATTTTTAGTCGAAAAAATATGTAAAGTTATTAGTGTTTATAAGTGCTTGCAAGCGTCAAGTGAATTTTGTTTTAGATTTTTATTCTAGTCAAATTTGTAGTCAAAAGTGTTTCAAGTTCAGTATTTCTGGACTTTTTCATAGAGTATTTAACTCTATGAAATGTGTAAATTTTTGTAAACCATAGTATAGAATAGGAATAAAATATGATAAAAAAAGTGATAATTAGTTTAATAATGGTTATGTTTGTTATAAGTTTGGATATCTATAAAGGCAGTACTGATAATTCCAAATTAATTGGAGCTTATATTGATAATGAATATGTAAGTACGATACCAAATAAAGATGATGGTTATGTAGTAGAAAAAATAGTCTGTGACAATGATGCAGTAGGTGAGTGGGATTATAAATATTGGGGGTTGCTACTAACTAATGTTAAAAAGAAGGTAAAATGCAATGTTTATTTCAAGTCGGATCCTCTTGGCAATTTAATTAAACTCGAAAATAATAAAGAGGGAAAGTGTCCAAGTGCTGATTTAGATGGTAAAGTCAAATTAACTAGTTATGAAATTAATGATGCGATGATATGCAGTATTCCTGATGATTATGGTACTTCTTATTATTATAGGGGACCAGTTAAAAATAATTATGTCTATTTTGCTAATATTTATTGGCGTATTATTCGTATTAACGGTGATGGTTCGATAAGAATGATATATGATGGTACAAAAGCCCATGAAAATAATGAAGTTGCCGAAGATAAGATAGTAGGTTATAGTGCTTTTAACGATAAAACAAATGATAATACTTATGTTGGTTATATGTACGGGACACCAAGTTCATCAACTTATGAAGAAACTCATGCTAATATAAATGATTCAACAATAAAAAAATACATTGACAATTGGTATGATGAAAATTTATTGGATAATAAAGATTTTCTTAGTGATAATGTATTTTGCAACGATAGAACAATAGACGATTTTACAAACGACGATTATGTAAATACTAAGCTAGGATATGGTAATAATTCAACTTATTATCGTTGGGCTTGGGCGCCTTTTACAGATATAGGAATTAATAATCATTATACATATTTAAAATGTAGTAATAAAAATGATAGGTTTACTGTAAGCGATACGAGATATGGTAATGGAGCTTTGAAGTATCCGATTGCACTTATTTCCAAAGATGAGGCAGTTCTAGCTGGCGGTTGGGGGTTATTAGGCGGACAAAATATATTAGATAATTTGTATTTTTATACAGGTATTGCTTATTGGACAATGTCACCACATTATTATGGAGATGTGTTTAGTAGCACTGGTGAAGTTTCACATGTTGGAAATCTATCTAGTAATCTTGATCTTAATGCCAGTGATTCGTCTGCGTCAATTCTTGGTGTTAAACCGGTCATTAATTTGAAAGCTGGTTCCCTAAAATCAGGTGATGGTACTATAAATAATCCTTATATGGTTACTTCTGAATAATAGGAAATAAAAAGAATATTAGAAATAAAATAGCTTTAAGGCTATTTTTTTAAATTAAGCTTATTTTCGACATATTATTTAGAATAATTATTATAAAATTTAATTGGTGATTATATGAAGAAAACTATTATCATGATTATTTTAGCTATTGGAGTAGGTTTTACATTTGGCTTTCTTTTCTTAAAAAAATTTAATACTGAAAGTATAACCGAAGTAAGTAATATTAAGAGTCAAGTCTATGCTTTTCAAATAGGAGTTTATAAAAATAAAGATAATGCGTTAAAAGAAGCTAATATAAATAAGGGAATAGTAATACTTGATAATGATATTTATAGAGTCTATGTAGCTCTATTAAAGAACCAAATATTAATAAATAATTTAAAGATTTATTATGATTCTTTAGGAATGAACTATTATTTAAAAGCTGTAAATGTATCTAGTAAAACTAATAATATTATTGATAATTATGAGTCTTTACTTAATAATTGTGATAGTAGTAATTACAGTATGGTACTAGATAGTATGTTAAAAGAAATAGATAGTAATAACTTATAAAGATAGTTCTCATTGAAAATCAGTGTCATATACGGCACTGATTTTCAATAGCAAACACATTTATGCCTTTTATTAGTTAAAAAAATACCAATTAATCTTTATTGCTATTGGTATATTTCTTATCTTTGGAAAGTTTTAAAACTGGTCCCTTATTTTCAAACACGGGATTATAGATATCATTTTCTAAGCTATAATCTTCTTGAAAACTAGGGCTATTGATAGTTACTTTAGGACTTTCTTTTTCCTGTTCTAAATTAGAAAGTTGATTTTTAAGACTTGGTATTTTAATGGCTACTATTTCCGTTATCTCATTTTGAATGTTTTTTAATTTTTTCTTATTCTTAAAGGGATTACCAAACATTAATGTTGGGATACCAATAGTTGAGGCTATATAAAGAATATTAATTAAAGGATTACTAACTACAGCTATATCAAGAATAGCTTCTAGTAAAATAACAGCAGTAGTTACGCTAACTGAATAAATAAAACCCTCTATTTTTAAAAGAGTAATAGTACCACTAGTAAATAACTTATTTAATTCTTCTTCTAATATAGTCATTTTTTCTTCAGTTAATTTTCTTTTTTCTTCTGTATTTATCATATTTTCTCCTAATAAACAGTATTGTATTTTTATCATTTAAAGAAGTCAATACTATTTTTATATACTTAATAAATAAAATAACTTTTAATTAAGATTTTTAACTTAAAAATTGCTACAATAATATCTAAGGGAGATGATTATCTTGCAAAAAATTCTAATGAATAAAAATACTCCAGTATTACTTGCATACTACGATGAAGCAACTAGTGGATTTAAGAAATCTTACGATGAAGAATATTCATCTGACGTTGTTAAGTTTTGTGTTATAGGAAGACCAAACGTAGGTAAATCATCACTTGTTAATGCCATATTAAATGAAGAAAGAGTAATAGTAAGTGATGTTGCAGGTACAACGCGTGATACTGTTGATACAGAGTTTAATTATGAAAAAAGACCTTTTGTTGTAATTGATACAGCTGGTATGAGAAAAAAAGGTAAAGTATATGAAGCAATTGAAAAGTATAGTCTGTTAAGAAGTATGAAGGCAATTGATAGATCTGATGTTTGCCTAGTTGTAATAAATGCAGAAGAGGGAATTATAGAGCATGATAAACATATTGCAAGTTATGCACTAGAAGCTGGAAAAGCTCTTATTTTAGTAGTTAATAAATGGGATACAATTGATGATAAAGACCTAGGAATAAAAGAGTTTACTAAAAAGGTAAGAGCAGAATTTCAATTTTTAAGTTATGTTCCAATCGTATTTTTATCTGCTAAAACAAAGAAAAGAATGCATACGCTTATGCCTTGTGTCATAA
>CAKOMH010000039.1:0-14339 GCA_934096595.1 uncultured Bacilli bacterium
ATATTTACTATTAATAAAATCACTTAAATTATTTTTGGTAGTAGTTGCTAACATTAAATAGTTATTAGGACTTAGCCAAAGTTCTTCTGAGGTTTTACCATATTCAATATTAAGGCCGTAACTAACATCAATGATTTTCATATTGCGGTTTTGATTTAAAAAACTTCTGGCAATATTTTTTTCATCACTAAGACCATTATAAACAAATAAAGTATTTTTAGAGTAGTCGCTTATTTGTTTATCAGTAAGTTCATAGTTATTTACATCAACGCCACTGGGATAGATACTATCAATCCTAGAGTAAGAGCCATATAAACTTTTTACAATATACTCAATTGGATAAGTACTAACAACAATACTAATATCTTCCATATCATCTCTTTTAAAACAGCCCGTAAGACTAAAAAGTCCTAGTAGTAAGCAAAATATTTTTAATAAATTTTTATGATTTTTCATTTTTTTCTCCTTTATATATATAATATAATAATTCATATTAGTTATTTTCATTATTTAATATGGGGACAGGATCATAGCCAAATTTTCCATACGGATGACACCTAAATAATCTTTTGATACCAAGTTTTAGACCAGTAAGTAGTCCATATCTAGTAATAGCTTCTTTCATATAATTAGAACAAGTTGGATAAAAGCGACATTGACTGTGAGTGGTTAGGGGTAAGGCTTGATAGATATCAATAAGTTTTAAAATTAAGTATTTCATATCATCACCAAATTTATTTTACTATAATTTTAAAATTTAGTAAATATAGTTTCTAAATAATAAAGGGTTGATTTAATAAGACAAAAATGTTAGAAAAGTCTATTATATTAAAGAAAGTTATGGTATTATATTAGGCAATTGGAAAAATTTAAAACGATTGGAGATATGATAATATGATAAAACCTAAGGCAAGAAGACATTCAGAGGTAGTGCTAGCTAAATTTAAGAAAGATTATGCTACTTTGAGTATCCAGAAGCTTGATAATATTAAGAAAATGCAAAAACTTCTTACTAAGAAAAATGTTACTGAATATTTTAATTTAATGAATGCTAATAAAAAGATAACTGAGGAACAACGAGTACTTTATAAGAAAATTAAAAATATTGAATACCAAAATTGCCAACATTTGTGGGTCAATGTGCCAAACTGGGATTTTTCTAATGAACAAGGAGAACCTATTGTCTGCAAGGTTATCTGCAAGGTTTGCCTTAAATGTGGTTTAAATGAAAATGTGCTTTTAGAAAGTAAAACTGGAACTTACTTTTATAATTATGAAGATGAAGTAATGTATCAATTTATGCAAGGCTGGCACTATGAATATGGTTTAGTAGTTAATGAACCTGCTGATTTTAATGTTGCTAAAGAAGTTTATGCCAGAATAAAAGCAAATCATTTAGATATTGAAGATGAACAGGTTAAGAAATATATGGAAATTGCTTTACATAATATGAATCAGAAAATGCGAGATGAGGCAGGCGAGGAAAAAGTTTTAAAAAGATTATTTTCTAAAAAGGCTTAGATAAGATATAATCTTTTTTGTTACCGTTTAGAATAGATAAGGATTAAAATAGATTTATTTAGTCATTTTTAGTTAAATTTTACCGTAATTTCAAATAAATTAATAGACTTAAATTTAATTTCATTATCTTGTATGTGATTTTTAAGCAAAAATATTAGAAAAATCTATTATATTGAGAAAAGTTGTGATATTATATTAGGCAATTAAGAAGTTTTAAAACGATAGGATATGGTAATATGATAAAGCAATACGGTAATATGTTAAAATCTAAAGTAAGAAAACATCCAGAAATATGGTTACCTAAATTTAAGAAAGATTATGCAACTTTGAATGCTCAAAAGGATGACAATACTAAAAAAATACGAGAACTTCTTACCAATCCGGCTGTTGCTGAATATGCGAACTTGATTGGCACTAATCAAAAGATAACTGCGGACCAACATCGACTTTATAAGAAAATTAAAATGTGTGAATATCTTGATTGCAAACATTTGTGGATTAATGTAGTTAGCTGGAATTTTGATGATGAAGAAGACAAGCCTATTATTTGTCAGGCTTGTCTTAAGTGTGGCTTGGACGAAAGTGTGATTTTAAAAAGCAAATCTGGAACTTATTTTTACTCCTATGAAGATGAAATAATGTATCAATTTATGCAGAACTATCATTATAAACATGGCTTAGCAATTGATGATACTGTACAGTTAATTGTTGCTAGAGAAGTTTATGCCAGAATAAAAGCGAATCATCCAGATATAGAAGACAGCCAAATGAAAAAATATATGGAAATTGCTTTGCATAATATGGATATGCGTTTTAAAAAGCAAGGTTATGTTGGTGAAGAAAAAGTTTTGAAAAGATTATTTCCCAAATAGTATTTGATGGAGGCAATAATCTTTTTTATATTTTGAACCGTTTTTCTTGGACTTTTTAGCTTTATTTGCTATAATGAGTTAGGTGATAAAAATGAACTTTTTAGAAAAATATAATATTGATATAGAAGATAAAGAATTACTTTTAACAAGTCTTACTCATACTAGTTATGCTAATGAACATAATGTTACTTCTTATGAAAGACTAGAGTTTTTAGGAGATAGTGTTTTACAGTTAATTGTCAGTGAATATTTATATAGTAATACTTCCCTAAAAGAGGGAGCTATGTCCAAAATGCGTGCTAGTTTTGTTTGCGAGAGTGCCTTAGCAAGTTATGCTAAAGAAATAGGTTATATTCCTTATATTAGAGTAGGACATGGGCAACTACATGATATCAATGATACGATTATTGCCGATATTTTTGAGGCAATCTTAGGCTGTATTTATTTAGAAAGTGGTTTTACTGTAGCTAAAGATTATGTTTATAAAACTGTTATTCCCCATATTAAACATCATGAAATTTATTTAACCGATTATAAGAGTGCTTTACAAGAAGCAACTCAGATGGATAAGAAAACCTTAGAATATAATGTTATTAATGAGACCGGTCCAGCTCATGATAAAACTTATGAAGTAGAAGTTAAAATTGATAATATTGTTTATGGTAAAGGGATGGGCAAAAGTAAAAAAGAAGCCGAGCAAATGGCCGCTAAAGATGCCCTAAGTAAAAAGGTAAGTAACAAGTAGTGGGAGTATTTTATGTATTTAAAAAGTATTAAAGCAGTGGGGTTTAAATCGTTTGCAGATAAAATAGAACTAGATATTAAAGATGGTATTACTTGTATTGTTGGGCCAAACGGATCGGGCAAAAGTAATATTTTAGATGCTGTTAAATGGGTTTTAGGGGAACAATCCGTTAAGACTTTGCGTGGTACTGGTTCAATGAGTGATGTTATTTTTAATGGGTCTAAAAGTCGCAGTCCCATGTCGAGAGCTAGTGTTGCCTTAACTATTGATAACAGTAATCATTATCTAAAAAGTGAATTTAATGAAATTGAAGTAAAAAGAGTAGTTTATCGAACCGGTGAAAATGAGTATTATCTAAATAATACGAAAGTAAGACTTAAAGATATAACTGACCTTTTTATTGATAGTGGGGCTTCTCGTGATGCTTATAACATTATTTCCCAAGGAACAGTTGAAGATATTGTTAGCAGTAAACCCGAAGCCAGAAGAGTAATCATTGAAGAGGCGGCAGGAGTTTTAAAATACAAAAAACATAAAGAAGAGTCGTTACGAAAGCTAGAAAAAACCAAGGATAATTTAGATACAATTAATTTACTTATAAATGAGTTAGAAACCTCTCTAGAGCCTCTTCGCATTCAATCAATAAAGGCTAAAAAATTTAATGAATATAAAGATAATTTAAAAAATTTAGAAATAGCTTTAATAGTTAATGATATTAAAAAAATCAATTTAGAATACAACAAATTAAAGACTCGTAATGAAGAATTAAAAAGTTTAATTGAAGAATTAACAGCTAAGATAAATAAAGATACAGCTACTTTAGAAGTTAATAAATTAAGCAATTTAGAAGTAGAAGGAACTTTAAATAAATTAAATCAAAATTTAGTTGAATTAGAGCGAGAAATTGCCGAGACTAATGCTAAAAAGACCATGATTTTAGAGCGTAAAAAGCTTAATAGTAATAATGATGTTACTCTAAATAATGTTTTAAATTTAAAAGAAGAAATATTAAGCATTGGCAAAAACATTAATTCATTAGAAGAAGAAATAAAGACTTTAAATAGTAAAAAAGAAAAATTAAAAACTAATATGGATTCCATTGATAATGAAGAATTAATCTTAAGAAAAAATTATGTTACTGAATCTAATGAATATAACCGTAAGAATAAAGAATTATTAGAGCTTAATAACAGAATAGATATTTTAAATAATAATATTTTAAATGAAGTAAATGTACCATTACCAGTTAAATCTATTTTAAATAATCCTAGATTAAAGGGTATTTATAATACAGTTGGTAAACTTCTTACTTTTGATGATATTTATATGAGCGCTATAGAGATGACTCTAGGAGCTAGCCTAAATTATTTAGTAGTTGATAATGAGACCTCAGTTAAACAAGCTATTAATTATCTAAAAGAACAGAGATTAGGTAGAGCTACCTTTTTACCGCTTAATATCATTAAACCAAAATATCTAGATAGTAGTGTTGAAGAGACTTTAAAAAATACTTCTGGTTTTGTGGATACCGCAATTAACTTAGTAAAATATGATTCAGCTTATGATGATATTATGCGAAATTTACTAGCAACTACGATTGTTGTTAAAGATATTGATGCCTTAAATAATATAGCTAAACGCTTAAATTATAAATATAAAGTTGTTTCTTTAGATGGTGATATTTCTTATGCTGGAGGTTCTATCAGCGGTGGTGCTAAGAAAAATAGTAATAGTATCTTAAAAGATCGTTATGAATTAACTAAATTAGAAACTAATAAAGTTAATTTAGAAACAAGTATTAGAGTAATTGAGACAAAGATAAATTCCTTAAATCAAGAACAAGAAGAAATGATACTTAAGAAAAATAAATTAAATAATGAATATATTGAGTTAAAAGAAACTATTAATCGCAAAAATATTAGTCTAAGTGAGCTTCAAAATAATTATAAAGATAAAGAGACGACGATTAAAAATAATGAAGCTATTTTAAATAATACTGTTGATATTGAACTTGATAATATTTTAAAGAGTTATTATGAATTAAATGGTCGTAAAGATAACCTTTTAAGAACAATTAAAGATTATAAAGAAAAATTAGAAACAGCTCGTGGGGATTTAGCTGAATTAGAACTTAATATTAAAAATAAAAATCGAGATTTAAATAAATATAATAGTGAATTTAATAGTAACGAAGTTATTTTAGGTAAATATGATGTTAAGTTAGATAATTATTTGTTAACTTTAAATGAAGAATATACAATGACTTATGAGAAAGCTTTGCGGGAAGTTGATACAAATATCGATATTGAAACCACTAGACTACAAGTAAGTAAGCTAAAGAGTAGTATTAAAGAACTAGGTGAAGTAAACTTAGGCAGTATCGCTGAGTTTGAACGCGTTAATGAAAGATATACATTCTTAACAACGCAAAAAACAGATTTAGTAAAATCGATAGAAGAGTTAGAAACCGCTATAGCTTCTTTAGATGAAATTATGAAAGAACGCTTTAAAGCTACTTTTGAAGCTGTTAATACAGAATTTCAAAAAGTATTTAAAATCTTATTTAGAGGTGGCGAAGGTCATTTAGAATTAACTGATAAGGATAATCTATTAGAAACAGGCGTCGAAATTATTGCCCAGCCACCGGGGAAGAAACTAAGTTCCATAACCCTTTTCTCAGGTGGCGAAAGGACTTTAACGGCGATATCATTATTATTTGCTATTTTAAATGTTAAGACTGTGCCATTTGTTATTTTAGATGAAGTCGAAGCTGCCCTAGATGAAGCTAATGTTGATGTGTTTGGTAAATACCTAGAAACTAGAAAAGATAAATCACAATTTATAATTATTACCCATAAGAAGAGAACAATGGAATATGCTGATACTTTGTATGGCATTACTATGCAAGAAGAAGGCGTTTCTAAATTAGTAAGTGTTCGTATGGAAGAAAATGAAACCAAGGATAACTAGTTTAAAAGCTAGTTATTTTTGTAGCATATCATTTAAGGTTTTGCTATAATTTAAATAGAAAGGTTTGATAATATGCTGTTATACCATGGAAGCAATATGCTTGTTAATAAGCCAGAAATAATTGAAAGTGAAAGAACTTTGGATTTTGGCAAAGGATTTTATTTAACGACTAGTTTAGAACAGGCCAAAAAATGGGCGATTTTGACTACATCTAGAAGAAAAGAAGGAACACCTACTGTTAGTGTCTTTGAAATTCAAGATAAAGTAGATTTAAAAGTTTTAAAATTTAATGGACCAGATAAAGCTTGGCTGGAATTTGTAACAAGCAATAGGAAAAATAAAAATTATAAGAATGATTATGATTTGATAATTGGACCGGTTGCTAACGATAATACAATGCCAGTAATAAATCTTTATATAAATGGTGTTTATAATGAGGAAGAAGCCTTAAAAAGACTTTTGCCACAAAAATTAAAAGACCAAGTTGTCTTTAAAAATGATAGAGCATTAAAATATTTAGACTTCAGGGAGAAGATTATTTATGAATAAGTTAGATAGTGAAGAATTATTTCTGTATGATAGAGAAATAGTAAAATTAATAAATGAAAAATATAATATTTCTTTTATGGAAGCCTTTAAAAATTTTATTAATTCAGAAACTTATAAAATGTTAGAAAATAAAAATTTAGCAATGAATTATTTTTCAACTTTAGCAATATTTGATATGTGGGAAGCTGAAAAAGTTACGGGTAGTCCTCTTAATTCAGTGTATTTGAGGAATAATTATGAATAAGGAAACAGAATTTTTTATCTATTTGTTAGAAAAGTATGCCGAATATAAAAAAATATCTACTACAGATGTTTTAAATACATTAGAACAGCTTGATTTAACCAATTTTATTTATAATATGTATGAAAGGTATCATACGGAAGCTATCGAAAATGCTTTTAAAGATATAGATGATTTAATTAAAGAACAAAAAAGTAACTAGTTTAAGATGAAATGTTAGCACTAATTGGTTTCATATCTAAGAAACTAGTTTTTTTGTTTTTTCAAATCTAATATTATGTTAGAATATTGATAGATAGTTTAGTAAGGTAAAGGGTTGGATAGTATGACGAATGAAGTACAAGATTTAAATAATTTTATAGAAAAAATTATGAAAAATAGAGATTTTTTAGCAATGTTAGATGATAATAATCAACAAGAATTAGATTTTTATTATGAATTAGCGGAAAAACTTAGTCAAAGTTATAGAGGCTTAGCAAATGTAGATCCATTGCCTAAGGGAATAAGTGATTTAAAAATAGCCTTGTCAGTGGAGCAATGTGAAAAATTAATAGCCAATTTCTTTGGAAGCATCGGTGTATCCGAGCCAATAATAAAGGATTGTCTTTCAATAGGTAGTTATAAAAATTTAAGAATAGAAAAAGGTTTAAAACGAGCTTATCAAAAAGATGGGGTAATTTATTTACCAGAATTTACAAATACTTTGGAATGGTTAAAAACTGCCGTTCATGAGCTGGCTCACTATATTAGAAATCAAAATACGAATGGTGTTACTGCTGTTTTTGGAACCTTTAATGAAATAGAGGCTAAAATAACCGAACAAGCATTCTACCAATATTTAGTTAATTCTAAACAACCTATTTTTATAGATGAAAATAAGAGAAGATTCCTTAATCAAAAAGATATCGAATTACAAAATCTAAGAGAAATGCTGTTAGAACAACAAAATCTTTTTCGTTTTAAAGACGAGTATTGGTTTATTAAGAGATTAAGAAATAATTTAAAAGAAAATAGAACTTATCTTTTTAAAGAAGAAGATTATTTAAAATTAAGTGAAAAAGAAAAACAAATGTTAGCTAATACTTTTAAGTGGCGAGAAAATTATTTGCCTGATGGAAATGTTTATTCTGCTAATAATAGTAATTATTCTTTACATAATGGTAGACATATTACTAACGAATTTCGTTTTATCGTAGCTAGATTATTTTCGGAGTATACCCTTAGTAATCCTAAGTTTTTAAATAACTTTGGTAATTACTTATTAAATGATAAAATAAAAGATAAAGAATCACTAGATACCTTTTTTGAAATTGCTAGCACTGATGATTTAATAAAAAATCAAATTACTAATTATACTCAGTATATATCTACATATTTGACAAGTATTTTAAATGAAAAAGCTAAAGACTATTTAGGTATAATTAAAGCCATGTATGGTAAAGATATGAGCGAAAGTCAGTTAAAATATTTACAGAAGTTACAAGAAAATAATTGTGTTATTGTCGATACGGATACTACTAAGTATCTAAATAATCAATTAGAAGATGCCGAGAATTTAAATGAATTTAATATGCCTATAGCTCATGGCAGCCGTGTTTTTAATGATGATAAAATTCATTTTTATTTACCTGCTGTGTTAAATAGAAATCCTAAGGCTTCCTTTAATGATATTATGAGAACTTTTGATAATCTACTTATGCATGAACTTTTCCATTTCTTTATTAGACCGAAAGCAAACGAATTAGATGGCAAGAAAGTAAGTAGTTTTATAACCGAAGGATTAGTAGATATGTGCACTAGAGATATTTATCAAAAAACAGGTAAACTAGCAAACTACCAATCTAATTATGGTTCTAATGTTATTTATGTAAGGCAAGCCTTAGCTAATGTTTCTTTAGTAGAAAGAGGTCAATTATTATTTAATACTGATATCAAAACTTTCTTAAGAAAAACTACTAGCGAAAAATTTAATAGTCAAGAAGAATTACAAAAAGCTATGACTATGACAACTAGTTATGATGTTTTATTATCGAAACTGGCTAATGTTTATGGATCTTATTTACCAGAAAATGAACGAGAAAGCAAACAAAGTAGTGGCTTAAGGCAATTATATAATTTATCCGCTAATGCTATTAGTTTAGATGAGGCTATCAAGCAGATAAGACAAGTTGGCAGTAGATATTATATGGCTGCTATGCCAAAGGTTGATGAATTAATTAGTGAATATAAAAATAATAGTAAGGCCTTATCTTTTAAACAAGATGATAAGAAAAGTAAAGTTGCGATAGAAGGTCCAGATTTATTTGCAAGAAAAAAGTCCGAAAGATTAGAACAAACAACTCATTTTGCAACAATAAAACCAGAAGCTGAAAATATTTATCAGAAAATGCTAGCAGAAAAAGAACAATTAAGCTTAGATAATAGTGTTACTAAAGCTAAACCGATGAGTAGGGTATTAACCAAAAAGGAAAATACAGAACCAAATAATAATACTAATGATTCTAATAGTGGCTTTATTAGCACATTACTTTTAAGTCTTGGCGTGAGTTTTGCAATGGGCGTAGTATCAGTACTTTCTTATCTATTTATAAGTAGAGGTTAAAAAATGACAAAAGAAGAAATATTATTAAAATTAGAAAATTATGATAAAAATATTCAAGAAAGATTACAAGATTTTATTACTGGCTGTTTTTCTTTAAAGGAAAGTTCTAATGGTCAGTACCAAGTTCAAAAAACAATAGAGTTAAATAAAATTTATTTTCAAGGTTATGTATTAGATAGTAAAATCTGTCAAAATCTTAAAAAAGATAATATTACTGATTATTCTTTAACCACTTTAAAAAATTATCTAAATCAAAATTTTAATAGTTTAGAAATAGATTGCACACCTTATTATGAGGCTCTAATTTTATATGAGAAGGCTAATGCCCTAGAAGATATGGTTGATGAAAAAATAGAATTAGAAATTGATTTTTTAAGTGAATATGTAGAAGAAATCAAAATCTTGAAATACGAAGTAATGGCTAAAGATAAATTGTTTAATTTTTATAAAGATATTAAAGAAAAGTTAGTTAAAACTTTATTATTAGAGCAAGTTTCCGATATTACTAAGAATAACTATATTAATATTTTAAATAATGTTTTTGAGTTTTTCTGGAGTGGTTATCCCTTAATAAATTAGTTTGCTTAACAAGCCTTAAAAAAATTAATAAAAAAAGTAAATCAGGGTTGCTAAAAGTCATCGATCGTGGTAGGATATTGCTTCCGAAAGAAGTGGTATTATGGATACTAATCAGGTGGAAAAGACGAAAACTACAGATGTTTTAGCTATTTCCAGTAATGCTAGAAAGCTCTTTGCTAAGATAAATGTTTTTACTTTAGAAGATGCGTGCAAACTTAATGTTTTACAACTTCTAGAGTTAGTTAAAAGCAATATAAAAACACAAGTTTATGTTGATGAGTTATGGAGATATGTTCATGACTTAGGCTATTATTTTTTAGGGGAATTAACTTATTTAAAAGAAATCAGAAATTTAGCTAATAATGAGTTAAGTATTAAAACAAATACCCTTTTTATGAGTGAAAATGCCCGTAAATTTATTGGAAGTTATGATGATATTGATACTTTTTTCAATGCCCTAAAGAAAAGTAAGAGAATGTTAAAAAGTTTTTTATGTTTAGTAATTACCTATGAGAATAATGATTCTCTAGAAAGACTTTTTGCTAATACTGGTAATTATGGTATCGTCTTATCATTACTTATTAAAGACTTTAAAAAAGATTGTAAACAAGCGGGTCCTTTAATGCCGGTGTTTCTTTTAATAGATGAAAAAAATATTTATAATAATTTAATTCGTAATGATTATTGGTTAGTTGGGGATTTACTTAAAATAAGTAAAGAAAAAATAAAAGATATTCCTCATTTAGGACCCCTTAAAACCCTAAAAATTATTAAAGTTTTAGAAACAAAGGGTTTTACTTTAGTTGAAGAACCTTTAGAAGATAATCACCAAAAAAAACTACTTGGACTAGACTATTCTTATATTGGATTAGAAAAGTTAAATTTATCAGAAGAATTAGTAAAAAAATTACAAACTATGCAAGTCCTTAACTTAGAAAAACTACTAAACTTAAGAGATTTAAGCTTTTTGACCAATCTTGAAATAATAGAAATTAGAGAAAAATTAGCAGTTTTAGGATTTTCTTTTAAAGATAAATTGATTGCCATGCCCGAAAGTATTTTAGAACAAAAATATAACCAATTATGGCAAGACCAAAAAAGGTTAGAAAAAAAGTTAGAGATAGTAACAAAAGAGGTTAATTCATATAAAAGAGTATTAACTTTAAGTTCAATAAATAAGTAAAAAATAAAGGAGAATGATTAAATGCAAATAGATGATTTAAATATTAGTAGTAGTGCTAAGAAAATGCTAAAAGATTTTAAAATTGAAACCGTAGACCAATTATTAAAAATAGATGAGAAAAGTCTAAAAGCCGAAATGCAAAAAAATCCTAGGTATCGTTATTTATTTGATGAGATTTTTGAAAAAATTAAAGAAAAAGGTTATCATTTTGCTTATGAATATTCAACATACTTTCCTTATTTAAATAGTAAAAGTGAAGATTTAGAACAGATAAAAACCTTTTATTTAGATTTAACCCCAGATTTAAGAAAAGCTTTAGATAAATATGAAAATATCGGCCTGTTTTTTAGCACTATTGCCTACGATAAAAAGAAATTAAAAGGCTTTTTATATGAAGCAATTAAAACAGATAAAGATTACACATGGCTTTTTGAACTTTTACATCATTTAGGAAATAACGGAACTATTTTACTTTTAAACATCTATAAATATCAGAGTATTTTAAAAAGTAGGACTTTAAATTTTAATTCCTTACTTAGTGATATTATTTTAGATACACGAGTAGTGCAAGCCCTAAATAAAAAAGAAATATATTTTATTGGGGATTTAGTTAAATATAATGAACAAGGTTTAAAAGATTTAGAAGGAATCGGCTCTATAACGGTGGATATTGTTAAAGAAGAACTAGCTAAGTATAATTTACATTTAGAAATGGAGCCCAAGTCTTATTATGAACTAGAGTTTTCTTTAGATAGCTTTGATATTAGCTTGTTAAATTTAGAAGATTCTTTAGAACGCAAGATTAGAAGTATTAATATTAATACTTTGGATAATTTGTTTTTTTTCTAATAAAGCGGAATTTTTTACTACAGAGGAATTGTTGCAAATTAGAAATGGTTTTAAAAAATTAGGCTTTGATGTTAGTAAGAGTTTCTTTGGCGCTACAGTAAGTGGGGATGTTTTAGAATATAATAATTTGATTTTACAAAAGAAACTTTATGAAGAAAAGTTAAAAGAGATTAACGAAAAATTAGCAGGACAATTTCCTATGCTTTATCCTAATGCCCTAGATAATAGTGAAAATAATTTTACTAAAAAGTAAAAAAATATTTGCAAACAAAAATGATTACTTAAGAAAGGTGAAAATAATTTTAAAGAGTCTTTCTTCTTTTTTTATTCTTTGTTATAATTAGTTAAGAATAGAATAGGAAGATAAAAATGAAAGAAATAGAAATAATTGATGCGTATTTTCGAGCTGCTAACTATATTAGTGCTTGTTGTCTTTATTTAAAAGATAATCCTCTTTTAGAAAGACCTTTAAAAGAAAGTGATTTAAAGGAAAAATTAGTAGGGCACTGGGGAACCGTATCGGGTCAAAACTTTATTTATACTCATCTAAATCGAATTATCAAAAAAGACGATTTAAATATGATATATATCAGTGGCCCAGGGCATGGCGGTAACTTTTTATTGGCTCAAGCTTTTTTAGAAGGAAGCTTAAGTGAGGTTTATCCTGATTGTCCTAAAAATAAGGAAGGCTTACTTAAAATATTTAAAGAATTTTCATACCCCTATGGGACGGGTTCTCATGCAACTCCAGAAATGCCAGGGTCAATGCATGAAGGCGGCGAACTAGGTTATAGTTTAATTCATGCTTTTGGAGCGGTATTAGATAATCCTGATTTAATTGTGGCTTGTTGTATTGGTGATGGTGAGGCGGAAACAGGGACTTTGGCAACTTCTTGGCAGGTTCATAAATTTTTAAATCCCAACCGTGATGGTGTTGTTTTACCAATATTACATTTAAATGGTTATAAAATTAGTAATCCGACGATTTATAGTCGCATGAGTGATAAAGAACTTATTTGTTATTTTACAGCCCTAGGTTATCACCCTTATATTGTATCAGGAACAGATACCCCAAAAATGCACGAGAAAATGATAAGTGCTTTAGATAAGGCTGTTAATGATATAAAGAAAATTAAAAATGAAGATAATAAAAAAATATATTATCCAATGCTAATTTTAAGAAGTAAAAAGGGTTGGACTGGTCCAGAAATGGTTAATGGTAAAAAAATCGAAGGAACTTTTAGAGCTCATCAAATACCAGTTGATAAAACGGTTCCTAATTATTTAGAGATTATTGAAAAATGGTTAAAGAGTTACCGACCTGAGGAATTATTTAATAGTGATGGTACTTTAAAAGACTTTTTAGAAGCTTATCACCCTGTTGGTAATAGAAGAATGAGTAAAAATCCAATAACTAATGGTATTAGCGGTAAAAAACTTGTTTTACCAGAAGTAGATAAATATTTGTTACCAAACAAGGTTTTAGGGGCTACCACAACTCAAGATATGTTAGAACTTTCTAAGTATATTCGAGATGTCTTTGCTCTAAATAAAGATGATTTTCGTCTTTTTAGTCCCGATGAGGCTATGTCTAATCGCCTTTATCACTTATTTGATACCGAAAAGCGAACTTGGGAAGAAATGATAAGTCCTGATGATGAAAATTTAAGTAAAGATGGGCGAATTATTGACTCATATTTATCTGAAAATGTTTGTGAAGGGTTATTGGAAGGCTATACACTAACGGGACGATACGGTACTTTTGTTAGTTATGAAGCTTTTATAAGAGTAGTTGATTCGATGGTAACTCAATATGTTAAATGGTTAAAGATGGCCAGTGAAATTAGTTGGCGTAAAAGTTTACCAGCTTTAAATTTACTTTTGACTAGTAATGTTTGGCAGCAAGACCATAATGGCTATACCCATCAAGATCCGGGGTTTATTACCCATTTAGCGGAGAAAAAAAGAGGATTTGCTAATATTTATTTACCAATTGATGCCAATAGTTTAATTTTAACTTATGATAAATGTTTAAAATCCCAAAATGTTGTTAATGCGATTGTAGCTTCTAAACACCCAACTAGACAATGGTTAACGAAAAATGAGGCTAAAGAATTAGTAGATAATGGTATAATTATCTTAGATAAATTAACTACCAGTGCTAATCCTGATATTGTTATTGCTAGTTGCGGCGATACCCCTAATATCGAAGCCATTGCTTGCGTATC
>CAKOMH010000040.1:0-13681 GCA_934096595.1 uncultured Bacilli bacterium
GTAATCGTGATCATGATAAATTAAATGTTGCTCGTCGTACTTGTGGTTATATTGGTACTAACTTCTGGAATAAAGGTCGTACTCAAGAAATTAAAGAGCGTGTAACACACATTGATAATAAGGACGCATAAAAATGGCTAGATTTAATAAAATTCGTAAAATGGATATATCCAATGGTCCTGGAGTAAGAGTTTCTATCTTCTTTCAGGGCTGTCCCTTTCATTGTAAAGGGTGTTTCAATAGTGAAACTTGGGACTTTACTTTAGGTTCGGAGTTTGATGCGGAAACTATTAGTAAAGTTTTGGAAGTAGCAAGTCCTGATTATATTAAAGGCTTATCCATATTAGGAGGAGAACCTTTATATAAAGGAACAGTTGATGCGACTATTAAATTATGTCAAGCCTTTAAAGAAAAATATCCTAATAAAACTATTTGGTTATGGACAGGCTTTACTTGGGAGACAATTGAAAATAAAGAAGTCTTAAAGTATTTAGATGTCTTAGTTGATGGTCAGTTTAAGGAAGAATTACATGATCCTCGTCTTAGATGGTGTGGTTCAAGTAACCAAAGAGTTATTGATGTTCAAAGAAGTTTAAAAGAAGATAAAATAATATTATATGAAAGTGAGAATTAAAAATGCAAGGAAGAGGATTTGAAATTGCAAAAGGGTATGAAGATAAAAATATCCATATACCAGTAAGAAAAACAGCTAATTCAGCTGGTTATGATATTGAAGCTGCTAGCGATATGGTTATTCCTCCATATAAACAAGGGATGAAACCTAGTCTTATTCCAACGGGACTTAAAGCGTATTGCGAGCCTGATGAATTCTTTATGTTAGTAAATAGAAGTAGTGGACCGAAAAAAGGGTTTATGATGAGTAATTCTATTGGGATTGTTGATGCTGATTATTATGGCAATGAGACTAATGATGGTCATTTCTATTTCCAATTTTGGAACTTTGGTGAAAATGATTTAGTTATTCATAAAGGTGATGTTATTGGGCAAGTAATATTTCAAAAATATTTAACGACTAATGATGATAAGGCTACAGGCACTCGTACAGGTGGTTTTGGTTCAACTGATAAAAAATAATTAATATTAATTTAATAGGGAGATAACTAAAAAAAGTTGTCTCTTTTATTAAATATAAAAAGTGATAATATTAACAGAATTTGTATAGAAAATATCGTCCCAGAAAGTATCAATAATATTATCTTGATCCTTCATTTGACTAATTGAAACTAATCTTGATTTATTAGTATCAAAAAATCGAAATTCACTTGGACTAAGCGGTCAATATTCATAAGTATTATCCCCTACATCTAAAGAAAAACTGCCAATTTTATTAATATAAACCTTATTTCTTCTTAACATAGAATTAGAAGTATTTATTTCCACATTAATATATTCTTCTTCTTCATTACCATCTTCATCAAATATTTTATGCTTAATATTGAGGACAATTTTAGTCTTTTGCTAAAAAGTCTCTAATAAATAGGGCTTCTTTAAAAGTAAAATTAGTTTCAGCTACTATATTCTCAGGTTCCAGACCTTCCGGAAAAAGCTCTACTATATGACAGATAATTTCTAATAGCTCTTCTTTATCGGGATGAATTGGACTATAAAGATAATCTACTAAAAGATGAATTTTTTCGATTAACTTATTATGGAATGCATTTGAACCTTGACATTTAGCAATATCCGCCATATTTTTACCAAAACCTTCCTTTATCATACGATAAGCTTCATTAGGAAGTACTAACAATTCTGGATCATTTCCTGCTATTAGAAATACTTCTTTTA
Organism: uncultured Bacilli bacterium; assembly: GCA_934096595.1. Classification (GTDB taxonomy): domain Bacteria; phylum Bacillota_I; class Bacilli_A; order RF39; family UBA660; genus CAG-605. The sequence goes on from CAKOMH010000040.1 coordinate 1,807, forward strand.
AGTCAAAGAAATTTTCTTTTGAAGCTCTTATAATTTTAAGGAAATCACATGCTTTTTTACCATAGATTTCAGGGTGGTCAATAACCCCGTCCATATCTATACTAACAAGAAGTCTTGGAAGACCAAATGGATTTCCATCATGAACAATTCTGGTCTTAACATATTTATCATTTCGCATAAATTTTTCCTCCTTTCTAAGATGGACTACTGATAGTTCTAATTTAGTCCTTCTATATATACTTATTACCGTCTAAAGGTCAATTTCCTTCTTTTTTTAACAATATTTTCCAAAAAAGTGTAATTTTTTTTATTTTCTTTACTCTAGGTAAAATAAGCGTTGCTTTTAGTAAATTTTAAGAGTTTTAAGATTATAAAAAAATAAGCCGGTTAAGACTTACTTAAAATTTATATTAATTAATTTTTTTGCCACATAACTTATCAATTGATAGGTGATATTTTTTAGCTATCTCAATAGCAAAAGCAGTTAACAGAAGAGTTTTGCCAGTTTCATATGCCGAAATAGTAGAAGAAGTCGTATTTAAAACTTTAGCAAGATCTCTTAAAGTTAAATCATTATCCCTTCTTAATTTTCTAATATTATTACCAATTATTTTTTTATCTAATTCATTTAATTTTTTATATTTAATTTTCTTATTAGTAAGACCTAAGATGTAATCCATACCAATATTATAATAGTTAGAAAGAGTATTTAAATGTTTTAAAGAGATTATTTTTAAATTAGTTTCCCAAGTAGAGTAGGTTGATCTATCAATATTTAAAATTTGGGCTATATCTTTTTGGAGTAGAAAGTTATATTCTCTTAGTTCTAATAATCTTGTATTCATAATAACTATTTTTTAAATAAAAACCGTCCTTTTTTAATTAAGTGCTATTCTAACATATATCATTAACTTAAGCAAAAAATATTTTTATTATTTAACTATAAATATTGCAAGAAATTATGACAACATTTGTCGAATTAAGTGTAAAAATACTAAGAAAGTGCTATTATTTTAGTAGGTGATTGGTATGAATTTAATGAATAATAATGCCTTATTTAATAGGTTAATTAAAGAAGTAGACGATTTAAGACTAGCAGTGTGTCTTGACAAGGTCAAGAAAAATAATATATAATTAATCTTGTAGGAAGGGATAATTATGAATAACAGTAAAATAGTTCTAACTACTCAAGATATAGTTAATAAGGAATTTACTATCGAACCAAAAGGTTTTAAACCCCAAGAAGTTGATGGCTTTTTAGATATTGTTATTAAAGACTATGTAGCCTTTGATAAAGAAATAAAAAAATTACGCAAGGAACTTGCTAGTTTAAATGAAGAGAATAGTCGTCTTCGTAGTGAGGTTAGAAGATTAAAAGACTTAGAGACAATTCATGATGAAGATACTAGGACCCCAACTCCTGTTAATAATGTTGACCTTCTAAGAAGAATTAGTCAATTAGAGAAAATTGTTTACGGAAAAAGTGAATAATTAAGAATAAAATAACTTAGAAAGACAAATGCTGGTATATTTATTATACTTGAGGAAAGTCCGTGCTTACATAGACCTGAAATGGCTATATGGTTCGTTGCTAAGGCCAATAACCTTAGGCAGTTTTTAACTGACGGCGTCGAGGTAACCTGTTAAATGGTTATATTAGACATAAAGTGCCAAAGAGACGAGTTACTTTAGAAATAAAGTAGGTGGAACGAGGTAAACCCCGCGAGTAAGAAATCCAAATTTGGTAGGAGAGTTTCTACAAAGGAAATAAACGGCGTAGAAAAGTTTATACATAATTGTATAGATTAGATAAATATTTGTCACTAGCATGCTAGTACAGAACACGGCTTACTAAGTTATTTTTTTAAATTTTAAAAGGAAGTGAATTATCTTGAACGGAATAGGCCTGATGCTTAGAGGTGCAAGAGAAGAAAATGGTGTATCCTTAGAAGAGGCAAGTGAAGATTTAAAGATTAAGCCCGCTATTCTTTATAATATTGAAGAAGGCAATATGGGCTGCTTTAAAGATATCTTTATCTTAAAGGATTATCTTAAGGATTACGCAAAATATTTGGGAATTGACCCAACCAAAACAGTCGATAAATTTAACGAATTTATGTTTGAAAAAACAAGTAAAATTCCTGTTGAAGAAATCGAAAAACAAATTATGGAAAAAAACAAGGAAGAAGCGTTGCTTAAATCAAGAATAGCAAGTCCTTATACTGATACTAGTTATCGTTATAAGAAAAAAAGTATTGCAATCCTTTACTTACTAGTAATTGCTCTTGTTGCTCTTGTTATATTTTGGTCAGTTAAACAAGTAACAGTTGGTCGTATGGTAACAACTACCGCGAGCCAAGTAGAAGGAAGATAAATATGAATTTACCCAATAAATTAACTTTAGGACGCATCTTTTTATCAATAATTATTTTATTATTATTAGGTTGTCCTGTTTATATGTTTGGCTTTAGCTGGCCCGAATATTTATTAGGTGGGAAAATTGTTCTCAAACTTAATTATATTATCGCTGGCGTCTTGTTTGTAATTGCCTCCCTAACCGATATGTTAGACGGGAAAATTGCTCGCAAATATAATATGGTTACAGATTTTGGAAAGATGATGGATGCTATTGCTGATAAAGTTTTAGTTAATGGCGTCTTAATTCTTCTTGCTTATAATCATAATTTGCCAGTAATTGTGCCTGTAGTTGTTATTTTAAGAGATACGGTGGTAGATGCTATTAAAATGGCTAGTGGGGCGAAGGGTAAAGTGGTGGCGGCCTCTATGGCAGGTAAAGTTAAAACGGCTTGTATGATGGTTGGCTTAACTTTAGTCTTATTTAGTAATATCCCTTTTGAATTCTTTGGTTTAAGTGTTGGTAAAGGGTTAGTTCTACTTGCAACTTGTTTATCAGTATATTCAGGAATGGAATATTATATCGTTAATAAAGATTTGATTTTTGAGTAGTTAAATTTATGGGGGGGTACTTGTTTTAACAAGTATCTTTTCTAATAGAAAAAGGAGTATTTATGAAATATTTTTGTGTGGGAATTAAAGGAAGTGGGATGTCAACTTTAGCCCAAATTTTAAGTGATTTAGGACATACTGTAGCAGGTTATGATGATAATAAAAATCATACCTTTACAGAGGAGGGTTTAATAAAAAGAAACATTCCTATTTATTATAATCAGGAACATCCTATAGATAAAGAGATGCTTGTAACTTATTCTAAGGCATTTAGTCTTAGCCATCCGGAGCTAGTGTTTTTAAAAAATGAAGGCTTAGAGTTTGTTGAATATAATGAACTTTTAGGTAGATTAACGCAAGAATTTGAAACGATTGGAGTTTCGGGAACCCATGGCAAAACAACAACTTCAACTATGATTACTGATATTTTAAAAGATAAAGGAGTTAATTATTTTATCGGTGATGGTTCTGGTTATGCAAAGCGTGATAATAAATTATTTGTTATCGAGTCCTGTGAATTTAAGCGTCATTTCTTGTCTTATAGTCCTTACCTTGCAGTTATAACTAATATTGAACTTGAGCATACTGAGTGTTACTCTGGTATTGAAGATATCATTGCTACATTTAATAAGTTTGCTAACAAAGCTAAAATCGTAGTAGCTTGTGGTGATGATGGAAACATTCAAAAACTTAAAACTACTAATAAAGTTTATCATTATGGTTTTAAAACTGACAATGATATCTATGCTACTAATATTACTATGAATGAATTAGGTAGCGATTTTGATGTTTTCTACAATAAAAATTTTTGGGGTCATTTTCATATGCCCTTAGTTGGTAAACATATGATTTTAAATGCTTTATGTAGTATTTTGGTTGGGCTTTTATATAATGTGGATTTAACTACGATTAAAGATACTTTAAGTAACTTTACAACTCCTAAACGCCGTTTTAAAGAAACGAAAGTAGCTGATAATATTATGATTGATGACTATGCTCATCACCCAACTGAGATTTTAAAGACCATTGAGGCAGCTCGTATTAAGTATCCAGATAAAAAAATAATTGCTATCTTTAAACCTAATACTTATTCTAGAACTTTAGCTTTAAAAGATGATTTTATTAAAGTACTAAGTACAGCTGATGAGGCTTATATTACCCCAATTGATTGCAATCGTGAAAAAAAGGAAGACTATCCAAACATTTCTAGTGAAGATTTGGTTAGTAAAATACCTAACGGGCATCTTTTAATTAATGATGATATAACACCTCTTACTAAATATCATAATACCGTTTTAGTTTTCATGAGTTGTGCTAACATTTATAGTTTAGAAGATAAATATAAAGAGGTCGTTTTAAAATAACACTAATAAATAAAAAATTAAATTAAAAAATATTTTAGCATTATAATATATTGATTTTTAGAAAAATTCTTTAGGTTACCCAACTTAGAGAATTTTTTATTAAACTTCTTTTTTTCTTTAAAGTTTTTAAATAATTTTTGCGTAAAATGGGTAAAAAACTAAAGGTTCGACAAATAATTCATCTTTTGTGTAATATCATATAACTGGTGATAAAATATGTTAGAAGAAGCCTTAAAAGTCTTTGGCTTTACAAATATTTGCAGTTTAGAAGATTTAGATACTACTTATAAAAAATTAATTCGTAAAAACTATGAAGAAAATTTTCCTTATAATAAAGAAGCCGGTACCATGAATGTCCGTCTTTATGAATGGTCTTACCAAATTGTTTTACCATTTGCTATCGGTAAAGACTTGGAATTAAAAAGTGCCAGTTATTATGATTTAGCTATGCTAAAAATCTTAATATTGCTGCAAAAATTAGGCTTAGATACTAAAAAAGCTAAAGAATTATATAATTTTGATAAAGTTTTAGGTTATAATGAGAATTTTTTTAACTGGTGTATAGAAGAGTTAATAAAAAAAGATTTAATTCCTCTAACTGATGTAAATAAAGGCCTTCTTGAGGAATATTATAAATTCTTAACGGAAGAAAATAGTCCAAAATTAAACCGAAAAATGTTTTAAAAAGACATTTAAATTTACCAAGACAAAAAATAAGATTTAAAATTTTAAAAACTATGATATACTAGTCATAGAAAGAGGTCTTGGAAATATGAAAATAAAATTCAAAAATACCAATATTAATTATGTAGTAACCAAAACTAAAAATAAAGAAGGCTTAGCTAGTAATGATTCATGGCTAATGGTAGATTTTTATGTCGAAAATGACGAATTCAGTTATCATAGCTGTCGTGAATCTTTAAGTTTAGGCGAAATAATTGAAGCTTGCAATGTAATTCGCAAATTATATGATGAACCAGTAAAAGTTAGTGAAAAAATAACATTTATTAAAAATTACTTTAAAATTTATATTAAAAATACCCCAGAAAAGAAAACTATGGTTTTAAATTTAATTGATTTAAACGATAGCAAGAGAACTAGTTATAAAGTTTATTTTGAGCAAGAAGAAATATTGGAGTTTGTAGCTTTATCGCGAAATATTGCTTAAATATAAAGTTAAGATAATTTAAAACTTACTTGTCTTAGAATTTTTATTCTAAAGATAAAATCTATTAGAGGTAGTGATTACTATGAAAAAGAAAAAATTAATTATAATAAGTGTTATCTTTTTTACTATGGCTTTTTTGTTTTTACAGATAAATAGATATATGTTAAATAAAGATAATAAAGGTAGTGTTTTAGAAAATACAAATAATAGTCAAGAAAACATAAATAAGCAAGATAATGATGAGAATCATAATAAAGAAAATAGTGGCAATAAAGAAAATGACAGTTCTAAAATCAATGCAGATAACAAATCAGAAGAAAAAAATAATGAAATAAAGAGTGAGGCAAATTCTAATAACGATTCTATTAAAAATAATAATTCTGCTTCCAATAATAATTCGTCTAAACAAAATAATGGGAGTAGCCATAGCTCTAATAATAACTCTAGTGCTAGCGAAAATAAATCAAATAATAATACTAAAAAAGATGATACTAGCACTTTAGATAATAAACTTTCTTTAAAATATCCAGCTATTGCTAAAGTCAGGGGTACAGAGATAACAAAAGGAAAGACTAAAAATGGTTTTACTATAACTGAGATTGCGGGTATTACCTATATAGATGGGATTATGATGGTTAATAAAACTTATGGTTTACCTAGTGATTATTTACCCGTTGATACCGTAGAAGATAGTAGGGGTAAGACTAATACTTGTAATAAGTGTATTAATAAATTAGCTTACTCATCATTTGCTACTATGAAAGCTGATGCGCAGGCCTTAGGGTTAAATATTTATATAGCTAGTGGGTATCGACCTTATGTTAGTCAAGAAAATATTTATAATCGTTATGTAAAAAGAGATGGCAAAAAGGCTGCTGACACTTATTCGGCCCGCCCCGGATATTCTGAACATCAAACAAGTTATACATTTGATTTAAATTCAATAAATGATTCATTTGCTAAAACTAATGAAGGTAAATGGGTTAATGAAAATGCTTATTTGTATGGTTTTATCATTAGATTTCCTAAAGGCAAAGATAGCTATACAGGTTATAAATATGAGTCATGGCATTTGCGCTATGTAGGTTATGATTTAGCAAAGAAATTATATAATAATGGCAACTGGATAAGCTTAGAAGAATATTTTGGAGTAGATAGTAAATATCAAGATTAATAGTATGAAGAAGTATCAAGAATTAAAGAAAAATAGTAGAAAATCATTAAAATACCATTTGTTTTACAGTATTATTGTTTGTTTTCTTACCTCAACTATATTAAACTTTAGCTATCGTACTGATAATTACGGAATTATAAATTACTTTTTAGAGATAGTAAATCTAAAAAAATTTTTGGCTCCCATTCTTAAATTTAAGCCAACTTATGGAATATTCGCTACTTTTTTTAGTCAATTAAGTGGTACAGGTTCCATTGCCTTAAGCCTTGTAAATATGTTTAATAACTTTGTGTTTAAAAAGATAATGCCTTCATCGGGAATTTTACTTTTGTCAGTTTTAACTTTCTTACTTCTTTATGTTTTTGTTGCTACTATCATAAATGTTGGTAAAAGTCGTTATTTTTTAGAACATTATAGTTATCAAGATACTAGCGTTAATAAATTATTATTTGTTTATTATACTAAAAGTATTTTTAATGTTGGTGAAGTAATGCTTATTAAAATGCTTAAATCATTCCTTTGGTATTTTACTATTATCGGGGGCTTTATTAAGCATTATGAATACAGCATGATACCTTATATTTTGGCGGAAAATCCCAATGTGAAAGCTAAAGAAGCCTTTGCTATGTCTAAAAAAATGACGGATGGGCATAAATTAGAATTGTTTTTACTTGATTTAAGTTTTATCCCTTGGTATATTTTGGGACCTCTTACTTTTGGCTTGACTAATATTTTCTGTTACCGACCATTTAAAGAAATGTTAAAAGCTAGCATATATCTAGAATATCGTCGTCCTTTATTAAGTGAATTTCCTCAGATTTTTAAAGATAAATATTTAGATTGTCCAAATAAAAAAGGTGCTTATCCTGATAACTTATATTTCATTAAAGAGATTAGAACTGTTAAAGGTTTTAAATATGATTATAATTGTGATTATGATATATGGGATTTAATCTTAATTTTCTTTAATGTGGCTAATGTCGGTTGGTTATGGGAAATCATGCTTTGTTTAATTTATGAAGAGCGACTAGTAAATAAAGGGACAATGTTGGGACCATGGTTACCAATTTATGGTTTTGGAGCTGTGTTTATAATCGTTTTGTTAAAAAAACTTCGGCAAAAACCTTATCTATTATTTTTTGCAGCCTTTTTATTATGTGGTATCTTAGAATATAGTACGGCTTGGTATTTAGAAACTTTTAAAGGTTTAAAATGGTGGGATTATACGGGCTATTTCTTAAATATTCATGGGCGTATTTGTTTAGAAGGCTTAATCTTCTTCGGAATTGGGGGCTGTATTTTAACTTATATGGTTTGCCCTTTACTTAAAAATCTTTATAAAAAAATGAATGTAAATGTTAAAAAATTTCTTTGTATAAGTTTAGTTTGTTTATATTTTGTTGACTTATGTTACTCGCATTTTTACCCAAATACTGGTGTTGGTATTACTAATCCAGTTAAAGTAAATACTGTTATCATTGATAAAAGACCAAATGATATCGGTCAAAATTAAACTATCTAATTAATTAAAAATTTTGTGATATTAAAAAATATATTTTAAACTCCAAATAAACTTTTTTCATATAATACTATGAAAGGAGTTTTTTTATGTATTATAACTATAATTACAGTTATCGTGATGCAAATGGTAATCGCTTTATTTTCCCCTTTTTATTAGGAGGTCTTGCAGGTGGGGCTTTAGTTGGAGTAACTCGTCCACGCCCAGTTTATGTTAATGGACCATCTTACCAGCCTTATCAACCATATCCATATTATCCTTATGGTAATCCATACAGTATGCCGCATGGTGCTTATTCTAACTCATACTATGGTTACTACTAAATTTTTTTAAGCCCAGACCTAACATCAAAAAAGTAGTAATGGTATGACTACCTCCATAACTAAGAAAGGGTAGAGGAATACCAATGACTGGCAAAAGATTGAAATTCATACCAATATTTTCGGTAACTTGAAATAATAAAATATAAAGAAATAAATTACTGAGTGGCGTTTTTAGTAAAAGCAGAATCGTAAAAATAAGAAAGTAACTTATAATAATGATATAAAAATTATAATAATTTTTACTAAGTAAATAGGCAAAGAAAAAGTCGTTGTTAGCCTCGGGAAAGTATAAAAGTTTACCCGAACCAATAGATATTAACGCATTATTAACTTGCATATTATCTTGATTTTTAAAAGCAGAGATTCTATCAAGACGATAATAAATACTTGTATCAAAAATATCAATAAAAATATCTTTTTGATAAAAATAAAGATAGAGAAGAGTGCCTACTAAAATTAAAGAAATGCTGAAAAAAACAGTAATTTCTTTTTTTGCAAAGAATTTAGGTAAAAAAAAGAGAAAAATAATACCATAAATAATAACAGCACCAGTATCGGGTTCGATAAAAGTTAAAATACTAGGAATTAAAAAGATTAAAATAAAAATAAGCTTGCTAAGAAAATTTTTATTATTAAGAAAGAAGGACACTAAAATAAGACTAATCTTCGTAATTTCTGAGGGTTGAATGGAAATCTTATAGAGTTTTAACCAGCCTCTCGAACCATTAGTATAAGGATGAAATAATACTACAGTTAAAAGAATTATGCTTACAATATAAAGAATAATACTTATGATTTTCAAATGTTTTTCTTTTAATTTACTTACTAAAAATAAACTAATAAGTCCTAAAACAAACCAGATTAATTGTTTAATTTGGTAATCATTTTTTAAGTAAAAAATACTTAAAAACTCTAAAATAAATATCGGTATTAAAATGATTAAATTCTTTTTCATATTTGTAGTATAGCCAAAGAAACTTTAATTATGTTAAAACATAAAATATTTTAGGAGGAATTCTTATGAATAATAAATTACCAAAAGTTTTTGTGAATAAAATTGATAAAGAATTAAAGATTAATCAAGAAAGTACCCTTAGTTCGTCTTATACTTCCGTGAATTTAGATGAAATTTTAGATGATAAGGATAAATATTTATTTAATCATCGTTATCTTATTACTTTAAAAAACAATACTACTTTAGAAGATAGTATTATAAGTAAACAAAATAATAAAATTCTTACTTTAGATAACCATAAAATTGCTATTGATGATATCAAAAGCATTACCGAAATTACTAAATAAAAGATTAAATGGTTGAACTTATTAAATAAAGAAGATGGTTCTAATTAATAGTTAAGAACAAAAAGATGAAAATACTGCAATAAAAAAAGTAGGATAAAGGTCCTACAATAAATCATCAATACATTTTTTTAATTCTTTGGCGTCTTTACCAAAAATAATTTTCAATTGGTTATCAATTTCAACAATACCAGTTGCTCCTAAGGAGGTAATTCCATCTTTATTAACTTTAGAAACATCTTTTAAAATAACTTTAAAACGCGACATTGAACATTCTGCATTAATAATGTTATCTTTGCCTCCTAAGTATTGAACTAATTTATTAACTTCCTTTGCAAAATCTTTTTTATGAAATTTAATTACGACTAAAGCAATAATTAAAAGTACCGCTAAAATTATAGCATATTGTATATATACATTCATATTCATCTTTCTTCACCCATTTAATTATACTATATTAAACCCAAAAATAAAAGCGGCAAGGTAGCATATTGAAAAATTAATCATAAATTATTAGTGAATACAAGAAAGGGGAATATGTTATGTGTAATAAGAATAATCAAGATCCAAACTCTATTGCTGACATTTTAAAAGTGATTTTAGTTCTTCAACAAAATGCTTGTCCTGATTCATGCCTAGATACTTGCGACCGTCCAATGTTAGGTGGGGGAACTTCTTGTTTAGTATGTAATACTCGTCCTGTTATGCTTTATACTACTGGTGGTAATTCCGTTGCTTGGAGTATGCCTACTACTAAAGATGTAACTGCGACTTGTGGTACAACAGGAGTTACTTGTTCTTCGGTTTTCCGTGTTGAAAAAGTAGAAAATAACTGTGCTACTTTTAGAGTTTTACAAGATAATCCTGACACTACTAGTTTGTATCCTTATGTTGCTACTAATTCTTTCTTCACTATGAATTTAAGTTGCTTATGCTGTCTAAGATGTTTATCTGATACTTATGTAGAATGCGTTTAACAAAAGAATTTATAACTTTAAGACTACTGGCAAAAACTTTGCTGATAGTCTTTTATTTTGATGCTTTATATGCTAAAATCAATCCATAAAATTATTTTTATAAATTGTAAAATCAAAAAATCCAATTCATTTATTAAAATAATGTCATAGAATGGTGGTATTAATAAATATGTATCAAGAGATTAAGAATATAATAAAAAATCAAGCTAGCTATTTAGACGAGACAACATTAACATATTTTACTAATTATTTTTATGTTTTAGTAAAAAACAAAGCAATTTATCAAGATTTAAATCTTGATAAATTGATAAATAATGCCCTGATGTATGCAAGTAAAATAGAATTTTATGATGAAAATCATCGAGTATATAGGGAAAATGGTAGTGATACCAAAGGACTTTGTGATGCCGAAACTAAAACAATTTATATCAGAAGCAATTTGCCAGAGCCAATTAGGGAAATGACAATTTACCATGAAATACATCATGCTGTCCAAACTAATCCTCTAACAAATGAAGTCGGTATTAATCAAACAAGTAATATTGGTAGATTAATAATGGAGGCCCAAACTCAATATTTTGCTGAAATAGTTTATACAGATGTACACGACATTCAATATGAAGAACGGGAAATTCCTTCTAATAAATTGCGCATGTTAAATGATGGAACAGTTATTTCGGCTTTGCATAATTATGAATTATATGACTGTTTTTTAAGTAAATTGGCTATTATTTTAGATGTATCAAAAGATTATTTTGTTTTTATAAATTTTTTGTATGAAGATAATGCTGGCCTGAAAGATTTAGAAGAAAAATATAATATTGCTAAGGAAAAATATCAACTACCTTATGATTTTGATGGCTTCATGCTAACCCTAGACTATATTTATTATGTTGATTATTGTGCTTATAAAAAAAATCCTGAGAAGGAAAACATTTTAAGTGGCAAAGAAACTGCGTGCTATCATGAAATTCACCCTAATAAATATTTACAACTTTCTTTAGCAAAACAAAGAGAAGTTATAAACCATTTTGATGTCAATTATTTTTTAGCTTTATTGGAGAGCAAGCATCATTATCGTAAG
>CAKOMH010000041.1:0-13636 GCA_934096595.1 uncultured Bacilli bacterium
ATTTTATAGTTGGCACCTAAAAATTCATTAACAAGTTCTAAATAACCCGAAAAGCAAAATACCTCATCAATATCTAATAAAATCTTCTTTTTCACAATCTCTTACTCCTCAATAAACTTTAATATATCGGCAAGAATACCATCTTTTTCTTCTTCTTGTAACAACTCATGACGAAGACTATCATAGGTTTTAGCTCTTACATCTTGATATCCTAACCTTTTCATAAATAACTCTAAATCTTTAAATTTATTTAAATTACCAATTACAGGATCATCACTACCAGCCATTAAAAGAATTTGTAAATTCTTATTTTTAACTAGATATTTATGCTTTTGAAAGGCCCTTTTTTGCAATTTATAAAGATTAAGAAAACCATTTGTTGTAAAAGTAAAACCACATAAATCATCGTTATTATAATTAATAACATTTTCCTTACTCTTACTTAACCATTCGTTTTTATTTTGATATGGTTTGTTGAAGCTGTTGAAAGTTAAGTAATTTAGAAATTTATTAGGCTTCTTAGCTCCCCCAAATATTTTGCTTAAACTGGCAAGACCTAAACCAATATCGACTAAATTATTTTTAGTTGGTGGCCCGCAAAGAATAACTTTTGTAATCTCGTCATCATATTTCTGTAAAAAAGACCTAGCTATCAGGGTTCCCATACTGTGAGCAAAAAGAATCGTATTATTTATTTGGTATCTATTTTGAAAAAATTTTAGAACATTATATAAGTCTTGGCTGAGAGTAGTTTCATCTTCGGAATAAAAGTAGCCCAAATCACTAGCCTCTTTAACACTCTTACCATGACCACGATGGTCATAAACAATACCAAGGTAAGATGATTGAGCTAATATTTCTAAAAAGTAATCGTATCTTTCTTTATGTTCACTCATACCATGAGCGATGATGACTAAACCCTTAATTTTTGCCTCGGGAATTATGTAGTTTACATCTAAATCAATATTATCAATACATGATTTTATAGTTATATTATTTATCATTTATACTCCATTTCTTATTTAATTATAAAGGAATTTTAGTGTTTGTACAACTGAGAAAAGAAAAATGATAGAATTTATCTATCACTTACTCATTTGCTCGATTTTTTATACTAATTTTGATTTTTATTAGCAGTTGGTATCTCATCAACCATAAGAGCCGCATTATCAAAAATATAACTGATTAACTTTAGAACCCCAATGTAGACTAGAATAGCCCCAACAACAAGAATAAGACCAATAATCATAAAGAAGCTCATATTAGTTAAAGTGTGATTTTCACTAGGATTACTTGGATTATAGTAAATAGTTACAGTCTCGGCTAAAGCATTTGCTTTATAATTAGGAGTCGCTTTATAATCGGTACCATTTACTGTATAAAGATAAATTCCTTTACAAAGATTATCTTCATCACAATCGGTTTTACTTTCTAACTTTGCAGTAATTTTCGTATAATCTTTTACGGATTTGTAATCATTAATTGTTACTACGGTAGAAATAACAACAAAGATAAAACCAACTAAAATAGTAGGTATAAAGAAAATTAAGGCAATGGCTTTGATGATATTTCTTAATCCTTTATTCTTTAACACACTTTTTGTAGTCTCTTTTGCATTTTCACTCATATATAAACCCTTTCTATATTAATAATTTTACTATAAATAAATATTTTTCACAATCTAATTATTTTTCTTAGGTGATTTTTTCGTTTGAATTCTAACTTTCTTTTTGGATAATAAATTCAATAGAAGTCCTGTTATTATTGTCTATTTATTTCAAAAATTCTAATTCACCGACCACTTTTGAGGCATTTTGTTGACTGTTTTTGGGGCATTTTGTTGACTACTTTTGGGGTAATTAAAAAGAATACACTTGTTTTAAAGCATATTCTATATATTTAAAAACTAATAATCTATAATAAAGATATAACATATTTTTGATTACGAACAGTAACAACCATATTAATACTAGTGGCATATTTCATATTGTAATCAACTTCTAAAACTTTACTCTGACTTATATCATTACTTACAGATTTATCAGTTACACTACTAGTATATGTATTACCATTATAAACATATTCAAAAGTAACAAAGTTATTATAAAAATCATTTTGACCATACATACTATAATTAGTTGAGGTATCATATTTAACATCACTAGTAAGGGCAATCAAAGTTTTTTTGGTATTACTATTATTAGAAACCGCATTTTTTTTCAAACTACATTCATTATTACTGTTGCAATAGTTATAATCGTAAGTATAGGTATCATTAATATTATAATCATTAACATAAAGAGTTGTATCTTTTAGCGTAGATTTAGTAAGTACTATTTCTTTTCCTAAGGAGTAGGTTCCGTTATCAATAATTTTATCATTTTCACGAGGCGAAACTTTTAAGGTTTTATAAGTTGGGGTCCCAACACCATCGACATATTTAACACTGTCAAGAATTCTTATAGTATAACTATTACTTATTTCTTTATCTAAAATGCCATAACATAAGACATATTTATGGTTTTTACCTACTTCGATTTTATCTTTATAATAGGGTTCACCTAAGTCTTTGAAATAGGTTGACTTATCTAAAATTGGATAGATATAAGTTTTACCAATTTGTAACCAGAAGTTATCGGTATCTAAGGCTTTTGGGGTTTTACTTTTATTAGTAACAGATAGGACTAAGACTAAATAATGATACTTATCACTTAGTCTATTTCCCCCATAATCTAATTTAGTTAGATAAGAGTTTTCAACTGTAATAGCAAAATTGCTGTAAGTGAAAGCTTTATCAACACGGACATTGTTATTTAGTTTAACAATATTTGAAACGATAAAGATTAAAAGGGCTATTAGGGCCGTTAAACCCATACCAATAAATACTAATTTATTTTCAACAACATAATATCTAAGTTCTCTTAGTTTCTTAAAGAAAGTTCGTTTAATTTTGTAATTTTCTAATTGAACCCCAATTTCAATTTCAGCATCATCTTCCTTGGCAATATCAATATCATCACGCAAGTTAGTAAATTCAAAAGTGGTTAAATCAAAACCAATGACATTAAGGAAGTAAAATATCAAGAAAAGAAAAATGGGATAAAAAGTAAATTTAGCTGTATCACGATATAACAAAGCGGTTTGGGATTCGACCGTATTAAATTCAAAGTTTTCTAAGACTCCACGGTAAACAAAAGAAAAAACTAAAAGGATAGCAAAGAAGATGGTGGAGATGATATAGATTTTAGTATCCTTATCTTTACTTCGAAAAAGAATAAAAATGATAATATTAATTAAGATTATAGCAATAAGGACGATTGGTAACAAAACACCTACATAAGTTGAGGCAAGATTAGTTTCGGTAGTAGTGTAGCTATTAGTTACGAAGTTTCCAAAGAATTGCATGATGTTAAAGAATTTATAGCCTACAAAAATGGTTAATAAAATTAAAATAACATTGATAATTTTGAAATGTTCAATTAAAAATTTAAAGGGTTTTCTAATAATCATAAGGCCCCTCCTACTCTATATAAAGTATAACATTTTAAAGGTTAAAATAAAAGAAAAAATAAACGGCAAAATATTACTAAAATATTACTAAATTTAATTTACGATAATGTCTTAATGGTTATTTTTTAAATATAGCCAAATAATGGTAATGTAAGATAAGAAATATTTTTATAAGAAAACTTAAATCTTGAAAATTTTCGAAAATTTTTTTACCGAAAACGAATTGCTAAAAGTTAAATATTTTGATATACTATATTTGCGTTTAAGGACTTTTACTAAAATTATTTTGTTATCAATTATGTTGATAATATATTAAAATGACTAATGATAAGTCCCAGCTTATGTTATACTTTTGTCGTTTTAAAAAATTATATTTAATTATTAACTTTGGTTTTGATAATTATTAAAATGAAATTAAATAACTCACTTTCTCTTATTATTTAAGGGGTAATTTAAGAGAAGCACTATAAATTATAATAAATGATAAAGGTAAATAAAAAATGTAACATAAAAACTTATAATGGATAATTAATCCAAATATTTTTTAAGAATTTAAGGTAGTTCTTGAAAAGTTGAAACTATTTAAAAATAGTAAGTTTAGGAAGGATAAATATGAAATTTGAAAAAGATGCTACTTATGTAGTAGCCCTTGGCGGACTAGGTGAAGTCGGCAAAAATATGTATGCTTTTATGCATAATGATGAAATATTTGTTATTGATGCAGGGGTTATGTTTCCAGAATCTGATCTTTTAGGAGTAGATTATGTCATTCAAGATACAACTTTCTTAAAAGAAAATGAAAGTAAAATTAAGGGTTTAATAATTACCCACGGTCATGAGGACCATATTGGAGGTATTTCCTTTTTATTACAAAATATTAATATTCCGGTTATATATGCGCCAAAGATTGCGGCTGATTTAATTGTTAAAAAATTAGTTGATCGAAATATTACTTATGATAATATGGAAATTTTTAATGAAGATTATCATATTAAAACCAAGTTTTTTGATATTGAGTTTGTTAGTATTACCCACTCTATTCCTGATAGTTATGCAGTAGTTTTACATACACCAAACGGAGTAATATTTGAAACTGGCGATTATAAATTTGATTTAACGCCAATTGGTCCCATGGCTAATATTCATAAAATGGCTAAAATTGGGAGTGAAGGGGTTAAGCTTTTAATGGCTGATTCAACTAACTCTTTAAGTGAAGGATTTTCAAAAAGTGAGTCTGTTGTTGATGAACAAATTACGGATATTATAAGAGCGCACAATGGTCGGGTTATTATTGCTACATTTGCCTCAAATATTTTTAGACTTAAACACATTATTGAGTCATGTCAAGAAAATAATCGTAAGATAATTACTTTTGGGCGTTCTATGGAAAATGCAATTGAAATTGCTTTAAATAATGGCTTGATTGAAGATAAGACAATTTTTATTGATGCTAATCAAGCTAAGGATATGAAACATAATGAAGTTTGTATTTTATGCACTGGTACTCAAGGTGAACCTTTAGCTGCTTTATCAAGAATTGCTAACGGAACACATAAGCAAATTAGTTTATTACCAGATGATTTAGTTGTTTTCTCATCGAGCGCTATTCCGGGGAATGCTTCAAGTATTAATAATGTTATCAACAAGTTATATTTAAAGGGTGTTAAAGTATTTACTAATCAAGATTTAAGTAATGTTCATACTTCTGGACATGCTAATCAAGAAGAACAAAAGTTAATGATGCGTTTGATTAAACCAGAATATTTTATGCCAATGCATGGCGAATATCGTATGTTAAAGAAACAAGCTGAGACTGCTACTTTATGTGGAGTTAAGCCAGAAAATACTTTTGTTATGCAAAATGGAGAAACTTTAGTTTTAGATAAAAACGGAGTTAGAAAAGGACCAAATATCCAAGCTGGTGATGTTTATGTTGATGGCTCTAGAATTGGAGATATTGGTTCGGTTGTCATTAAAGACCGTAAGTTAATGAGTAAAGATGGTATTTTGGTTACTATTCTTAATATTAATCCGTTTACTAAGAAGTTGTTAATTAAACCAAATGTTACAACGAGAGGTTTTGTTCTTGTTAATGAAAATATTGAATTAATTAACTCGATTGAAAGAAAAATTAGTGATATTGTTATTAGTTATTTAAAAAATAATGATTATAATTATGTTGACTTAAGAAATACTATTATTTTAGAGTTACATCCTTTTATCAACAACTTAACTGGTCGTAGACCAACTATTATTCCGGTAATTATGGAAGTTAAAAAATAGTTATAACACGCAAAAAAGGAATCAAATTCACTGGCAATGAAGATGATTCTTTTTTTATTTTTTATAATTTGATTTACTATTACTCTTAGCCTTTAATGAGTTCCCAACTGACAACTTCTCTCCTCTCCTGGCTATTAAATAGCAAATTAATTATTTTGTTAAATTTTGTGAGTTTATTAGTTTTCATAAATTTTTTCATATTATTTTCGTTATTTTTTGTATTAAACATACATTGAAACGCCATCCATTCCATCGTAGGCATCTTTAGCCTTAGTCGTGTTAAATAGGAAAACATTTCCATATCCATTTATGCTAAATGAATAATTTTTACTTTGACTTAATGTCACTGAACTTCCAGCATGTTGGTAACTACCATAAACTAGACCACCTGTATCATTAACATCAAGTGACATATAAGTATAGATATCTGCAGTAGCATTTGAAGGTAACTTGTACGAACAGCCTAAACCATCTGAATTTTTAACATATTCAGTACATAAATGATTTGTACCATTTACCTTAAATACTGTTGAGTACCCATTACCGTATTGACTTGTATTGGAAAACATTACACCAATAACATCATAGCTTTTTACTCTTGGTTCATATTTCCAATTATTAGTTAAATTTACAGAACAAACACCGTTAATACAGCTTTTACTTATTGCTAATCTTTTAGCTTGAGTTTCCACATACGATGAAGTTCTAGATTGAATATAGTCTGGCTCTTGAATGATTATTTCAACATCTTTATTGTTAACATCAGCTCGATTAATAAATTCATAATCTTCTTGATTCATTATTTCAACAAAGTGTTCATCAAACATTGTTTTAGCATAATTATATTCTTTTTCCGTCAAACTAATACCGTTTGGATTAGTATAGTAAATATCATTATTAGATTCGGCATTTACTTTACTTATTCCAATTATCGCAGTAGTTAATACCAATAGCGATAAAATCTTTTTCACTTCTATTCTCTCCTTTCTACATTTTCATTGTAGCATAAAATCAAAAAAATGAGCGTTCCCCACCGTCACATCTCATTTTTTTATTGATTCGTAGTAATTATCCTTAAAATTTTTTATCAAATTCACATACTTGTCACAATCAAACATAATACATTCGTCATTTTTTAAATCATAAGTAGCTAATCGTTCATAACCATTACTTTTAGTGCTCATGATATATATGAATTCATTCGTATAATCGTATAAATATTGGATTTCATCTATATAAATATACATCTTACTGGTATCTTCATAATATTCATACCTAATTTCTTTACCACTGTTATTTGTACTGAATTTATAACAATTATTATCAGAATCATAGCTAAATTTTTCGCTAACAATCTTCGGTATATCACTGTCAATATTTTTCTTATTTTCCTTTTTTATATTACTACCGTCATCTTTATTGATATTAAATATCTTGTTGTTAGCCATCTCCAAATCGGCAATGAGCTTTATTGTTTCAACTTCATCGTTATAATAAACATCAACATATAAATCATCAATAAATTTTTCAAGATTTTTGAAGTTTAAATAGTTATCACTATCATCAAAATTTCTTAATGTAGCGCCATCTTCACGACTACTTAATACTATCCTATTGTCACCATCTTTGGCATAAAATTCATAGCCATCATATTCCTTATCACCATGCTCATTTGAACTTACAATATCACCAAACTTAATATAAGATTTATTTTTAGAAATAATCATTAAAGTATTTTTTATATCGTATTTATCATTTCTAGCACCAACACTATATACTTTAATGGAATTATAATTAAAGATAAAGTATGAGCCTAATAATAGAAAACTTAATACCAAAGTTACGATGATAATTGATTTATGAGCTAAATCAATTTTCTTTTTACTTTCATTCATAATAGTTGCAGATAAACTTTCAATATCTTTTGCGTTTTTAGTATTTTTGCGTTCACCATAAATAATCTCATCAATTGTAATATCATAAATTTTTGATAAAGACATTAAACAATCAACCGCTGGTATTTTACTAGCATGTTCCCATTTAGATACTAATGATCTACTAACATTTAACATGTCTCCTAATTGATCTTGCGTTAAGCCTTTATCTTCTCTTAAGCTTCTTAAAAATTCTGCCATCTTTTCAATATTCATATATAATTACCTCACATCTATTAGATAATTATATCACAATCCATATTACAATTAAAACATTTTATCGATACTTTTTGGCACTTTATCTTTTAGCACCGTTTCCACTATTTTATCTTCTTTTTCTTTACTGATATTTTTACCAGTCATTTTTGATAAAGTTGTTATAACCTCACGAATGGTATTTTCATTTTTCATATTACCATTATTTAATTTTTCAGCTAAATCTAAAATAGTTTTTTTATTAACTTTCGTTTTTCTTTCAACTTTATTAAAAAATTCATCATTAAAATTCATTCTAATCACCTGCTAATAATATATGAAGACAATTAAAAAAAGAGACAATTATCTCTAATAATTTTTCTCTTTTATCTTTTTTAAAACCTTATCAACATCAATATCTAATTCTTTATTTTTATCTGTATTTGGTTTATTTTGACTGTTGTTTTTCTTTTGAGTATTATTCTTCTTAGTCTTATTATTGCGATTATTATTTGACTTATTATTACCGTTATAATTTGACTTTGATCTATTATTATTTTGTTTATTTTTAGAATTATTATTCTTATTTTTTGGTTTTGATTTTATTTCTTGTTTATCTTTTTCTTCTTTTATTAGCTCAGGTTTAATAGACTCATTTTCAGTCTCGCTATCTAAAGATTCTAATTTAGTTTCATCTTCTTTATTAGGAGAAGAATCAGTAGCTTCTAACAATTTAGTTTCTTCTTTTTCATCTATTTTATCTATTTCTTTAGATTCTTCTGTTTTTATTTCTTTTTCTTCTTCTGAGTGCTTATCTTCATTAATTAAGGATTTATCACTTAAACGATTCTTTATTTCTTCTTTTAACTTTTCTTCTTCTTCTTTAGATAATTTATTATCTTTAGTTTCTAATGATTTATCTACTTTCTTTTTAGTATCAAATAGATTTAACATTTTAAGCAAGTCATAAATTAAGATACCAAATGATGGAATTAATACTAAGAATAATTTAGAACCTTGTTTAAGTAAGAAGAATTGAGCTTGACCTAATTGAGGAATTTTTAAAACAACTTTACCAATTATATTATTAAACTCTACTGGTGTTTCATCAGGAACTAAGTTATTATCACCTTTAGTAGTAAAATAATAAGACCCGTTATTATAAGTAATTTTATTAATTCTATGGGTTATAGTCTCACCATAGTTTATTTTACTTTGGGAAATAAATGTGATGACATCGCCTTCTTTAAGTTTAACAGGATCATCAATTCTTAAGTTAACAACAACATCATAAACTTTAATTGTTGGTAACATTGAACCGGATATGATAGTGTATAAGGAAACAATTGGTCTAAATCTTTCACCTTTTCTTGCATAAATATTAGTGGCTATAACATAGTAAATTAGAAAGGCTGCAAGCAACATTAGAAGGGCAAAAATTGTCCAACTAATTATGTCTGCAATCATTCTGAATACGGATTTTTTGCCTTTATTTTTATTTGACATACTTGATTCCTTTCTAATTATTTTACAACGATTTCTAAGTTAGTACTGAATATTTTTCCTTGATCAACATTTTGATCTTGAAATGTTTCTTTAAATTCATAATTGATTACATAAGTATTTTCAGAGTTTGGTCCGATTATTTCATTTTCAATTAATGGAGACTCGATATATGGGGCTTTAGAGAAACCTATTTTTTCATCATTACGAGTTAAGGTATAATCTAAGTTATTAGTTTTAGTAAATGTATTGATAACATTTTTCCAATTTAATGTATAGCGAACAGTATCATTACTATTATTTTTAATTTTAAATACTTGTTTACCTGTCCAACCGGGACCAACATCTTCGGCTTTTAAAACGATTATATCTTCAATAAAGAAGTTTTGACCTAAGATAATTTCGATTTCATTACATTTGGTATCACATTTACCATCACCATCGGTATCACAATTATAATCACATTTACCGTCGTTATTGGTATCGCAGTTTAAATCACATTTGCCATCGTTGTTGGAATCAATATTTAAATCTGCTTTCCCATCACCATCTAGATCTATATTTTTATCTGGCCATTCATCGCCATTGGTATCACAGTTTAAATCACACTTACCATCACCATTGGTATCGATATTAGTTTTATTCCAATCGGCTTTGCCATCTTTATCTTTATCAACATTAACATCAGGTTTACCATCTTTATCAATATCTAAGTTTGTATCAGGTTTACCATTGCCGTTCGTATCAATGTTAATATCTGGTTTGCCATCGCCATCGATATCTATGTTACGATCTGGCCATCTATCACCATCATCATCGCAGTTTAAATCGCATTTACCGTCACCATTAGTATCTTGATTCATTTGGTTCCAGTCGCCTTTACCATCACCGTCTTTATCAACATTGATATCTGGTTTGCCATCTTTATCAATGTCTAGGTTAGTGTCGGGTTTACCATCACCATCAGTATCAATATTAACATCAGGCTTACCATCGCCATCTACATCAACATTACGATCTGGCCATTCATCATTGTCGGTATCGCAGTTTAAATCACATTTACCATCACCGTCAGTATCTTGGTTCATTTTGTTCCAGTCGGCTTTGCCATCTTTATCCTTATCAACATTGATATCAGGAATACCATTCTTATCAAAGTCTAAGTTAGTATCGGGTTTGCCATTACCATTAGTATCAATGTTAGTATCAGCTTTGCCATCTTTGTTATTATCACAGTTAACATCGCATTTATTATCTTTATTGGTATCAATATTTATGTCAGCCTTGCCGTCGCCGTCTAAGTCGATATTAATATCGGGCCATTCATCGCCATCGATATCACAGTTTAGATCGCATTTACCATCACCGTTAGTATCAGTGTTAGTTTTATTCCAATCGGCTTTGCCGTCTTTGTCTTTGTCAACATTAACATCGGGTTTACCATCTTTATCGATATCTAAGTTTGTATCAGGTTTACCATTACCGTTGGTATCAATGTTTATATCTGGTTTACCATCGCCATCAATGTCGATATTACGATCGGGCCATCCATCGCCATCAGTATCGCAGTTTAAATTACATTTGCCATCACCATTGGTATCTTGATTGATTTTATTCCAATCGGCTTTACCATCTTTATCTTTATCAACATTAACATCAGGTTTACCGTCTTTATTAATATCTAAATTAGTATCAGCTTTGCCATCACCATTAGTATCAATATTTAAGTCAGGTTTGCCATCTCCATCAATATCAATATTTAAATCAGGCCAGCCATCACCATCGGTATCACAATTCAAATCACATTTGCCATCGCCATTGGTATCTTGATTGATTTTATTCCAATCGGCTTTACCGTCTTTATCTTTATCAACATTAACATCAGGAGTTCCATCTTTATTAATATCTAAGTTGGTATCTGGTTTGCCATTGCCAGTAGTGTCAATGTTTATATCTGGTTTACCATCACCATCAATATCGATATTGGTATCCGGCCATTCATCATTATTGGTATCACAATTTAGATCACATTTTCCGTCGCCATTAGTATCTTGATTAATTTTATTCCAATCGGCTTTGCCATCTTTATCTTTATCAACATTAATATCAGGAATACCATCTTTATTGATATCTAAATTCATATCGGCTTTAGCATTATCATTAGTATCGATATTGGTATCAGCTTTACCGTCGCCATCTACATCAATATTAATATCAGCTATGCCATCGCCATCAATATCAATGTTAATATCTGGCCAACCGTCACCATCAGTATCACAGTTTAAATCACATATACCATCACCATTGGTATCTTGATTGATTAAATTTTTATCTGGTTTACCATCACCATCAGTATCAATATTAAAGAAAACTTCATCTAATTTAGTTTTACTATATGTTACATTAACATAAGGCTTTTTGCTAAACCATTTAGAACAGTTAACATCACATTTACCATTACCATTTAAATCTAAATTAACCTCAGGAACATTATCTTTATTAATATCTATATTTAACCAAAATCTATGCCTTTTAGAAACACAACAACCAATAAGCAGAAGAATAATAATTATGATAATTATGATCGTCATAATTATTCTTTTTATCTTTTTATCTTTTTTATTTTCTTGTTTAGTGGAAACTTCTTTAATATCAGTAAACTCTTCTTTTTTCTTTGGCATTTCCATTGGGTTTTCAGTATTATTTTTATTATTCATTTGTACTATCTCCTTCTACAATATTAACTTGTTGTGGATTATCACTAGACTTTACACTTTTTTGAAATGATATGTATATCATGATTGATGAAATTACAGTAAATATTAAGGCAACAACGAAACATGATACCATCATTGCTAGTATTAAGTTGCGTTCTTTTTCATCTTTTTTAATATAATCATATAATTTAGTAAGAAATTTTGTTTTAATTTCTTCTGACTCTTTTTGATTTATCATTATAAAGCCTCAACTACTCAGAAGCGGCCGCTACTGCTTCTAAAGACGCACTAAAGGTCTTAGCCATTTCTCCTGATTGATCTAAACCAGTATCTGTGTAGTGTATTTGTAACTGGCATGTATTGGAACTACCTACGGCAAGAGTTCCAGAAATTAAAGTTGTTGGTGCGGCAGGCATTTCTTGATTAGTACCAGTTCCAGTTGTACTTGTTTCAGTACAAGAAATTGAATATTTTAAACCTGTTATACCAGTATTAGTAATAGTCTTCCAATTAATTTTATATGTTATTGGCACAGTTCCTGTATTAGTAAATTTAATAGTTTTTATTTTAGTTGAAGTACCTGGAATAGCATTTGTTAAATTTATAGCCTCACCATCACTATAAGTTGCTGTTATATTAGCGGATGTAAATCTGCTATTAGTATTATCAGGATTTACAACCGTAAATTTAGCTACAAAGTAAGCATACGAAGTAGTTACAGTTAATACAATGACACTAATAAATAATATAAAAGCCAATATTCCTTGGTATATTTTTTTCTCCACACCTTTATTATTCTTCATACGATATCACCTAGTATAATAATAGCAAAATTATCGCTTTTATTCAAGAACTATATCATTCTATTTCCCCTATTTTTTATTTTGAGCGTCTATAAAAAACTTATTAATTTAATTATTCTTAAAAATGTTCTGACATGCCCAGATGTATATCTAAAATTACCGTTTTTTTGGCGAAAAAACCGGTAGTTTTCTTTCTTGTCGATTAAATATTTAACAGAATATTAATCACAGAAATAGTTATAATCATTGCTAAAATTATCATAAAAATATTAACAGTTAAGGCTGTAACGCAAGCCATTGACACTGATAAAAGATGTAATTAGTTAAAAACAATGCACTCCCATAATTTATGCTTTGATACCTTTTAGAATAATATTTTCCTGTTAAAATGAAAGCAATCGTAAATATTATCCTCGGACTCACACCATTCCCAAAATTGATGATACCCTCATTATTTAGGCAAGAAAGATATGGTATCTGTATTATATTTCTTATAATAGAACTAATAATTGGCATTAAAAATCACCCCCTTTTTAATTATCATAACATATAATTTTTCTACCTAGGTCATTTCTAAAAATTTTTATTAGTATCCATAAAAAAAGACCTAACATTTAATCGTTAAGTCTTAACCTTTCAGTATTTAAATACTAGCTATTTGCAACTTGTTCAGCACTAACTTTAACTGAGA
>CAKOMH010000042.1:0-13525 GCA_934096595.1 uncultured Bacilli bacterium
CTTGTGTACGTCCTTTATTCCAGAAGTTAGTACCAATATAACCACAAGTACGACGAGCAACATTTAATTTATCATGATCACGATTACCACAGTTTGGACAATACCATTCTAAGTTATCATCAATTAAAATTTCCCCCGTATAGCCACATTCATGACAATAATCACTCTTCGTATTTAATTCTGCATACATAATATTGTTATAAATGAAATCCATTACTTGTAAAACAATATCAAGGTTATTAGATAAGTTAGGTGTTTCAATGTAACTAATGGCTCCTCCTGGGCTAAGTTTTTGGAATTCACTTTCAAGTTTTAATTTCGTGAAAGCATCAATTTCTTCAAATACCGGAACATGATAAGAGTTAGTAATGTAGTTACGGTCAGTAATACCTTTAATAACTCCAAATCTTTCCTTTAAGCATTTAGAAAATTTATAAGTTGTTGATTCAATTGGCGTACCATATACAGAGTAATCAATATCCTCAGCCTTTTTCCATTCGTTACATTTATCAACCATTTTTTGCATTACTGATAAACCAAATTCTTTACCTTCAGCCCCATCCGTATGACTCTTACCCGTCATGTATTTAACGCACTCATAAAGACCAGCATATCCTAGGGAAATTGTGGAATAACCATGATGCAATAAATCATGAATAGATTCACCCTTCTTAAGTCTAGCAAGAGCGCCATGTTGCCACAAAATTGGGGCAACATCAGAAGTAACTTTTGAAAGTCTTTTATGTCTTATTTGTAAAGCTCTATGACATAGTTCTAATCTTTCTTCAAAAATTCTCCAGAAAGTATCCATATCTTTATCACTTGATAAAGCCACATCTACTAAGTTAATAGTAACAACCCCTTGATTGAAACGACCATAATATTTAGGTTTTCCATTAGCATCAACATATGGGGTTAAGAAAGAACGACAACCCATACATGGATAGCAGTTACCATTACCATTTTTATCAATCTTAGTTTCTTTCATAATTTTCTCAGAAATATAATCAGGAACCATGCGTTTAGCAGTACACTCTGCTGCTAACTTAGTTAAGTAATAATACTTACTAGTTGGATGAATATTATCTTCTTCTAAAACATATAAAAGTTTAGGGAAAGCAGGAGTTATATAAACACCTTTTTCATTTTTCATACCTTGAATTCTTTGACGCAATACTTCTTCAATTAACATGGCTAGTTCTTCTTTATATTCCGTAGTTTCCCCTAAATACATACATACTGATAGGAATGGAGCTTGACCGTTAGTGGTTGTCATTGAATTGATTTGGTATTGGAAAGTTTGAACTCCATCCGTAATTTCTTTTCTTAAATCTTCTTCTACAAACTTAGTAATTTGAGCTTTAGTAAGTTTACGCTCTTTATATTTTTTTTCATAATACTCACGACTAGAACGAATAAATGGGGCCAAATGAGTAAGAGTTACAGTACAACCACCATATTGACTAGAATTAACGGCTGTAATAATCTGAGTAGCAATTGTCATAGCTGTTAAGAAACGATGAGGTTTTTCTATCATGACGCCATTAATACTTGTACCATTTTGCAACATATCTTCTAAATTAATTAAATCACAGTTATGAAGAGCATTCTGAGCAAAATAATCAGCATCATGAAAATGAATAATCCCCGCATCATGAGCTGCTACTATATCCTCTGGAAGTAAAAATCTTCTAGTAATATCCGTACTTGTAATACCAGCTAAATAATCTCTTTGAGTTGTTACTATCTTCGCATTTTTATTAGAATTTTCTGTATTCCAATATTCTGATTCCCCATCAATTAATTCTTTAATAGCTAAATCAGTCGTATTGCTTCTTCTTACTAATTCTCTTGTATAACGATAAGTTATATATTTCTTAGCCAGTTCATACTTACCAATACTCATTAACTTCATTTCAATTATATCTTGAATATCTTCAACTAGAATTCTTTTCTTCCCTAGTCTTTCGATATATTTAATTATATTTTTTATTTGGGTACCCGAGGCTTGATCTTCATCTTCTACCTCGTTGTTAGCCTTTATAATGGCTGCTTCTACTTTTTCGGGACACCAATCTACCATATGTCCATCTCTTTTAATTACTTTCATACATCTAATATCCTTTCGTAACATACCCAATATAACATAATCGCAAAAATTATTTTGTTGCACTTGCAACATTTCTAACTTTTTGTTATATTTTTAAGTAAGAGGTGTAAACATGATTTCTCTTTTTAAAGATATAACCCCTGATAATAAAAGCAAATTATTAAAACTTTTAGAAACTTCTAACTTTACATATCAAAAAGGTGTCAACATAGCTTATCTTTTTAAAGACAAGGAAAGTATTGGCCTAGTAATAGATGGTAGTCTTGATATTGTAAGAATTGATTATAATGGAACTAGGACTATTATCGAAACTATTTATGAAGATGAAATACTAGGTACTTCTCTAACTAGTTTACTTAGTAATGATTATGAAATTATTACAAGAGAAGATACTAAAATATTATGGTTAGATTATAAAGTTATTTTAAGTATAAATGATACCAAGTATAGTTATTATAATCAGTTTATCAAGAATTTACTGATGATTGCCCTAGAAAAAAACACTTTAAAAAATGAAAGAATCGAGATATTAACGCAAAAAACGATTCGTAATAAATTACTAGAGTATTTTCGAATTGAAGCTTTAAAAAATCGTTCAAAAATAATTTATCTTAAAAGTACTTGGCAAGATTTGGCTGATTATTTAGCTATTGATAGATGTGCGATGACAAGAGAACTAAAAAACTTAAAAGAAGAAGGTTTCATTAGTGTTAAAGGCCGAGTTATTACCCTACTTTATTCATTTTAGTTATTTTTTTGATTAACAAATTAATTTTAAAAGAAAACTTTAGAAATAAAAACACTTATATATTTTCTTGATTACTTTTAAGAACTAACTATCTAGTAATTTGGTTTAAAACATGATAATATATTTATCCCCGAGCAGAAATTACTTTGGGTAAAAGCAAAATATTTAAAAAGGTAGATAATTATATGAAAGAAAAAATAGAATATAAAAATAAATTATTAGAACAAAGAGCTTTTTTAGAAGCTTTAATTAAACAAAATAAGAAATATTTCAAAAATGATCAAGTAAGTGGTCTTGAATTTTCTAATTATTTAGAAAAAATACAGAAAGCATATGATGATTTTTTATTTGAAAAATCTATCGAACTGCAAGCCCTTATTCCTTCCAAAGTTAAATTAATAAGTGCTGGTGAACTTATTAAAGGTAGCAAATTTCCAAGTAATTTTTATCTTGATTTTTATAATAACAAGAGTCTTGGCATTATGGCTGTAGATGATGATGTTAAAAGAGATAAATTTATAAAATTATTTGGTTATGATGCTTATTATAAATTAGAGGTATTAATAAGAAGTATTAAAGATTACACCAGTAAAAACGGCCTTTTATTTCCTAGTATATTAGTACACCCTCTAAATCCAGCTATATCAATTGGTATTAGTGATAGCTCATTTACTTTTTTAGAAACAATTGATAATTTTCAGCTACGATATGGTAATTTTTTAGGGCGTTATGAAAAATCTATTATTAAGCCTGACTACTCGGAAGAGCTATTATTAATTGCTAATGAAGATCTTTTAAATTTATATATTAATTCAATTAGGTTAAATGATGAAGTATTACCAGAAAAAATGGTGCAAGAAATAAAAAAGATTCGTTTAGTAAAAAAGCAAAATAACAATACAAGTTATTTATAGTATAAGATAATTTTTTATCTTCATCATAAATTATTGCTAAATGTTATTAATAATTATATAATTTTTATGGAGGAAGAAATGAATTACTTTGAAAACATAGAAGGTTTATTAGAACCAACAGAAGATAATATTGAAGGTATCGAAAAGAAGACTGAAAAAAGCAGGAACGATTCTGAAGACAATGACAAGGAAGAATCATTTCAAGAAAAATTATCCAGTCTTAGTCAGGATGATGCAATAGAAACAATTAATTTGCAGTTAAAAAGCTTAGATGCCATACTTAAGTTACAAGCACTTGGAGTAGATGTTTCTGAGGCTCTTGGTATGTTAAGGGAAAGACTTAATGCTTGTCTTGAAGTTACATCTAACAAAGAAGTAAAAAGAGAAATATTAACGGCAATGAAAAAAGCATATGGCAGTACAGAAGAACTAGAGGCTGAAACTTCTAAACATAGATAAAATTAATTATAAATGATATTTTAAACTTTAAGAAATTTTAAAATCTTAAAGCTTTTTCATGTCTTTTAGGATTAATATTTAACCCATAATTTAAAAATTAAAACATATATTTATATAGGTGGTTCTTTTTGAAAAAAATAGATTATAAATTATTTTTCTTAAGTATTATTGCTGGAATCCTAGGAATTATTATGATTTATTCAGCTAGCAATATTTGGGCAGAATATAAGTTTAATGATCCTTTAAAATATGTTAAACATCAAGCCTTATTTTTTATTATCGGCATTTTTATTATGATAATTTTATCTAATTTTGATTATAAAAAATATTATAAATATGCTAACAAGATACTACTGGTCTGTTTTATTTTATTAGTTTTGGTACTTATCCCTGGTATTGGAAAGGTGAGAAATGGAGCCCGAAGTTGGTTTGGAATTGGCTCTTTTGGTATCCAACCTTCGGAATTTGCTAAAATAGGTTTAATTATTTTCGTTTCTAAATATCTAGCCAATAATGATTCTTCAGTAAAAGATATTGTTAAAGGAATATTCCCAATTCTTGGAATTATTTTTCTTTTCTTTGGTCTTATTATGTTAGAACCTGATTTTGGGCAAGGTATGGTTATTGTTTTAACTCTTATTATGATTATTTTTATATCAGGTGCCAAAATTTCTTTTTTTGTTAAGTGTGGGATTTTGGGCTTATTTGGGATAATTGGTCTTATTATCGTAGCGCCCTATCGTCTAGCTAGGATTATTTCTTTTATCAATCCTTGGGTTGATCCCTTAGGTAGCGGGTTTCAAATAATTCAAAGTTTATATGCGATTGGTCCCGGCGGTCTTTTAGGGCTTGGTTTTGGTTCTTCCATTCAAAAACATTTTTATCTTCCAGAACCCCAAACTGATTTTATTTTTTCTATTATTTCGGAAGAATTTGGTTTTTTAGGAGTCTTAGTGGTTACCAGTATTTTTATGCTTTTATTTTATTTTTCAATTAAGATAAGTATGCAAGCTAAAAACTTATTTGCCAAATACTTAAGTTTTGGCTTATCCTTTGGAATTTTAATTCAAGCTTTGTTAAATTTATGTGTGGTTGTGGGACTTATTCCTGTTACCGGTGTGACTTTACCTTTCTTTAGTTATGGTGGCTCTAGTTTACTAGTTTCTTTTGCTTCCATTGGTATTATTTTAAACATTAGTAAGAGTTAAAATAAACTCGTATGTAGTAAGCAGCATTATCTCCGTAACAATCGTTACTCTTCTTTTTTTATTAATCGGTATGCTTAATAATAAAACAAAGACAGAGAATATAAACCATTTTATGAAATAAAGGACTTATATCCAAGATATTTATTTATTTTAGATTTTACTTTTCAAAAGAATATTAATGGTATTCATAATGTTAATATAGTTGATTTTATCTATAATAATGAAGATTTAATCTAGTGCTTTTATAGCACTTCTTTTCATAGAAAAAGACGCCTTTTAGGCATCTTAAACTTCATTTAATTCTTTTCTCGCATCTTTATAATTTGGGTATCTTAAAGATACTTCATGCCAGAACCTTTCACTATGATTAGCTTCTTTAAAGTGACTTAATTCGTGAACAATAACATAATCAATAAGTCTAACTTCTTTTTTTAAAAGTTCACTATTTAAAGTAACGGTATTATTACCCCTATTACAAACACCCCAACGAGTTTTCATTTTTCTAACCCTTAAGCTAAATTTGGGTAAATAGTTAAACACGGGTTTATATTTTTCTATTTCCTCAGTAAAAATACGCGCACACTCTTCAGCATAAAACTTATTTAGCATTTTTTCATCTTTAACAATAATACAATCTTCTTCGATATAATATTTTTTTACATCTTTATTATATATAATTGTATAAGGTTTTCCCAAATAGTAAAAGAAACTATTATTATCTAGTTCTTTTAGTTTTTTGTTATACATCTTAATTAAAGACTTATTATTTTTTTCGATAATATCTAATATTTCTTTTTCTGATACCCTTTTGTTACAAGTTACCAACAGTTCTAAATTATCTGTAACTCGTATATAAAGATTTTTATTTTGTTTATGTTCGATTATAACATCGATGTCTTTATTATCTAATACAACCCGCATTTTATAGTCCGTTAACTATTTTTTTATATTCCGTACCGCGGTCTTCAAAGCATTTATATTGGTCCCAAGAAGCGCAAGCTGGAGAAAGTAAGACAACATCACCAGCAGTAGCTTCTTTAGCGGCCTCAATAGTAGCATCGTGTAAATTATCAAAAACTTTAACTAAAATATTTAAACCCTTAGCCCACTTTTCAATGCGCAATTTAGTAGCTCCATAACAAACAACTAATTTAACATTTTTCATATAGTCATTTAATGGTTCAAAGGAATGTCCTCTATCTAAGCCTCCCATAATTAAAATAGTTGGTTTATTAAAGGCTTTTAAAGCAATAGTTGTTGATACGGTATTTGTAGCTTTAGAGTCATTATAATACATAACATTATTTAGAGTTCTTACATACTCAAGGCGATGTTCAACACCCCCAAAATCTTCTAAAACTTTAATAATAGCGGCATTTTTTACCCCATAATGTTTAACGGCCCCTATGGCGCAGCAAATATTTTCATAATTATGGGTTCCTTGTAGTTTAATATCTTCCAACTTTATTATTTTTTCCCCAAAGTAAGTAATATAGTCATCGGTAACACAAATATCAGTTGGTTTAGTACTACTAAAATAAACTTTATGAGATTTAATATCTTTAGTTAACTTTATCTCATCTTCATTATTTAAGTTAAGAATAGCAATATCTTTATCTGTATGATTATTAAATATTCTCTTCTTAGTATTAATATAATTTTCATAAGTATCTAAAAAGTCAATATGAGTTGGAGTAAGATTAGTTAGAATGCTAACATTAGTTTTAAAATGATTCATATTACAAAGTTGTTGAATAGATATTTCTAGTAAAAGAATAGTATCACTAGTTAAATCATTTAAAACGCTACAAACAGGGATTCCCATATTACCAGCCATGATGACTTTTTTACCGTCTTTTTTTAGCATTTCATTTATTAGATTGGTAGTAGTAGTTTTACCATTTGAGCCAGTTACCCCAATTACTTGTAATCCTTCGGGAAAAAAGTAAGAGGCAGCTTCTACTTCGTTAATAACGGGAATATTTAAAGTATCAGCTTTAACTATTAAAGGGTTAGTATATTTAATCCCTGGATTTTTAATAACTACATCATAAGTACTATCTAATAGTTCTTCGGGCTTATCTGTTATTACGACTTTAACGCCTAAACTTTCTAATTCTTTTACTTTATCACTATCTTGCTCTTTAGCATCAGTTACAATTATTTCATTATTATATTTACTTAAGTATTTACTTACTTCATAACCACTTCTGGCCATTCCTAAAACAAAAATTTTACTCATTTTTAATTTAATCATATTTTTTCTTCTCCTTTAGTTCTTGTTTTTTTCAAAATTTGATTTAAATCTTCAACATAATGTTTATTTTTTTCTAAAATATTACCAGCCGCATCACTTTTAAATATTTCTAATTTATAATAGGCATTAGCATCATCACTTTGACAAAATATAACTTCATCTTTTCGGTAATTTTTTTTGCCATAATTAGGGTTTCTTTTTTTATATGTTAAGTACCCTTCTGCTAATTCCGTCTCAATTTCATCAAAATCACTAGCAAAACCACACTTAGAAAATAATTTTTGGGATACTAAATTATCTGGGGCAATATGAGCAACAAAGTACTCTGTATTGTTTAGAGATTCGCCAAATGATTTTATAATCATTTTTAATAATTTTGTGCCATTTCCATTATAACGATAAGCACTATTTAAGCCTATTTTTATATCAAGTCCCATTGGTGTTAGTAAAAATTCCACGGCTCCTACTGTATATCTCGTATATCTTTCGACTATCCTAAAAATTTTAATATTTTTATTGCCATAATTAAGTCCAAAGTCAAATACTTTATAAAGATCACTATCTAGTAAATAATTATTAAAATTCTTCATTTCTATAAAATCAACTTTATCAATAGTTCTTTTATCTTCTTCTATTTCCATAATTATTTTTGGCACTTTGGACAATAGTAAGTGCTTCTTCCTCCTACTTTAATACATATTATTTTTTCTCCACAAACTTTACAAGGAAAGTTTTCTCTTTTATGAACACATAGATAATCTTGATAATGTCCTGTAACGCCTAAACTAGAAGTATAACTTTTAATCGTTGTTCCTCCTAATTCCATGGCTTTTTTTATAATACTGGCACTGGTATCAACTATTTTTTCAGCTTCTTCTAGTGTAATACTGTTTGCTGGTCTTTGGGGATTAATATTACTAGCAAATAAAACTTCATTAGCATAAATATTTCCTAAACCACTTATAATTGTTTGATCCAGTAAAGCTGTTTTAATAGGTTCTTTCTTAGTTTTAAATTTTTCTATTAAGTAAGGTGCTGTTAATTCTTTACTTGCTGGCTCTTTTCCTTGCTTTTTAATTTCTTCGGTTTCATATAAAGATGCCTTAGGAATTATTTTCATGCGTCCAAACTTTCTAGTATCATGATACCTAAGGTCTGTATTATCAGCAAAATGAATTATAACATGTTCATGTTTAGCTCTTTCTTCCTTAGTATCTTTAATAAAATACTTACCTTCCATACGCAAATGACTAAGTAAATAATAATCATTAAGTTCAAAGATTAACCATTTTCCTACTCTTTTAATATCACTAAATTCATTATTAATAAGACAATTCTTAAACTCCTTTACATCTTGTTCAATCATCTTCTCATAATAAATATCAACCCCAATTATTCTTTTGTGTAAAATGCTTTTTTTTAAAACATTTCTAACAGTTTCTACTTCAGCTATTTCTGGCATACTACTTCTTCTTTCTTGATTTTTAATTTTAGTCTGTTCCTATTTAATTGTAAATAGTTTGAACTTATTTTTTTTGATTTTCTTTCGACTTTTTTTCGTTTTTGTTATCTTAGTATTTAATTTTTTCTTATTATGTATTTTTATTAACTATTTTGTATCATACCAATTAGTGCCAATATCACTACTTACTTTAATTGGAACATCGAGTTTTATAGCATTTTCCATTTTATCTTTAACAATGGCTATTACTTGATCTTTTTCTTCTTTTTTAACATCAAAGATTAATTCATCATGGACTTGTAATAGCATTTTACTTTGAATATTATTTTCTTTAAAGGCTTTATAAATTTCAACCATGGCTTTTTTCATAATATCGGCACAGGTTCCTTGAATTGGGGTATTTAAGGCAATTCTTTCGCCCTGTTGTCTTATCATATAATTTTTATTATTTAATTCAGCAATGGTGCGTTTACGATTAAACAAGGTTCTAACCTCACCGCGTTCGTAAGCTTCTTTAATAATTTCGTCCATGTATTTTTTAACCCCTGGGTATAATTCATAGTATTTTTCAATGAATTTTTTAGCTTCTTTAGCAGGTATTTCTAAGTTTTCGCCGAGGCCAAACCCACTGATACCATAAACGATACCAAAAATAACGGCTTTAGCAGTTTTACGCATTAGAGGAGTTACTTCACTTTGAGAAATACCATGAATATCAGCAGCCACTTTCGTATGGATATCTTCATCATTTAAATAAGCATTAATTAGTTCTTGGGACTTACTAATATGGGCTAAAAGGCGCAACTCAATTTGAGAGTAATCACAGCTTAGAAGATAATCATATTCGGGATAAAAGGCTTTCTTTATCTTTCTTCCTTCACTATCTTTAGCTGGAATATTTTGCATATTTGGTTCAACTGATGAAAGCCTGCCTGTACGGGTTAAATTTTGCTTATAAATAGTATGAATTTTACCATCACTAAAGATATACGGAATAAGACCTTCTAGATAAGTTGTATAAAGTTTATTTAAGTTTCTAAATTCTAAGATATCACTAATTACTGGACTATAATTAACTAATTTTTTTAAAGTATCAACATCAGTCTTATAACCTCCTGATTTATTTTTTTTGGCAAACGGTAAATTTAATTTTTCAAAAAGGATTACTCCTAATTGTTTAGGGGAGGCAATATTAAAGGCCTCTCCACACTCAAAATAAATTCTTTCTTCAATATCTTTAATCTTTTTTGATACTTCTAAAGACATACTTTTCAAAACTTCTTTATCACATTTGATACCATTTAATTCCATATTAGCTAAAACTTTTATTAAAGGCATCTCTATATTAGTAAACAAGCTTTCCATATCTTCTAGTTTTATTTTCTTTAAATAATCATCCCGAGTATCAAAGATAAAACGCGACTTAGTAACAATATCTTTAGGTGTAAAGCCAACTCTCAAGGAAGTATCATAAAATTCTACTTTATAATCTTTAGGTATCATAAGATAGGCAATATCTTCCTTGGTATTTTCTTCTAACAAGTAAGAGGCAATCATCGTATCAAAGATAGTATTATCTAGTATATTTTCATCTTTTAAAAGACAAATATTTTTCTTTAAATCATAAGTATATTTAATTTTATTTTTTAAATAATTTAGGGTATCTTTAATTAACAATTTCGGAACATAATAATTATTTTTCTTAGTAACAACACTCATACCGATAATATTTGCTTGATGATAGTTTTCTTTATCACACTCAATATAGTAAGCATAAGTATCAGTATCTTCTATTTCATTAGGATCCAAAATTGTTGTAAATTTTATTTCTTTAGTTATTGTTTTAGGTTTAGTATTTTTTAAAAGTGAAAAGAATTCTAATTCACTAAAAATGTTAGCTAATTCTTCTAATTTAGGACCGTTATATTTAATATTATCAAAATTAATATCGATAGGAACTTTTTTATAAATAGTAGCCATTTCTTTCGAAATATAGGCACTCTCTTTATCATTTATTAATTTAGTTTTAACTGCTCCTTTTATATCATCAATATGATTATATATATCATCTAAATCTTCATAGGTTTTTAAAAGGTTAATAGCTGTTTTATCCCCTATTCCTTTAACTCCCGAAATGTTATCGGATGAATCGCCGGCTAAGGCTTTATAGTCAATCATATGAATGGGAGTAAATCCCCAATCTTCTTTAAAATTAATGGGATTATATCTAATATAATCTTTGGTTTTTAATAGTTTAACTTCGACTTCATCAGTAATTAATTGTAATAAATCTTTATCACTAGAAATAACGGTGGCATCATATTCGCAATTATTATTACAAGCATCAGCAAAGGTTCCAATAATATCATCAGCTTCAAATGGTTCTAACTCATAATATTTAATTCCCATAGCATCTAATATTTTTCGAGCAACAGGCATTTGAGATTTTAATTCTTCTGGTGTCTCACTTCGTCCGGCCTTATAAGTTGCATATTTTTCTTTACGAAAGTTTTTACCTACATCAAAAGCTACCATAATGTATTTAGGTTTTTCTTCCTCAATTATTTTTTGCATCATATTAACAAAGCCATATAAAGCATTGGTGGGAAATCCTTTAGAATTTTTCATCATATTGCCACTATAGGCGGTGGCATAATAGGCCCTAAACATTAAGTTATTACCATCTACTAAACATACTTTTTCCATAAAATCTAATCCTTTCTTCTACTTAATAAGTATAACACGCTTGCACCACTTATACACTTAAAAACTGGCTTTTTACGGTAATTTTTCAGATAAAACTAAAAAAAGAATTAGTTTTCAACCTTGATTAGACCATGTTCTAATTCTTCAAGGGCTCTACCTAATTCTTTTTTACTCTTGTATTCATTTTCATTCATTTGAAAATGTTTGTTTTCCATCATTTGCTTACTACGACGAGAAGCAATATGTACTAATTTGTACTTTGAGTCTACGATATTTAATAGTTTATCAATAGATGGGTATAACACAATTAATCACTCCTTACATGAATTATGATACTATGTTTTTATTTTTTTATCATAGTTTTCTTAAAAATTTGACACTTTCTTGACACTTTTTCGCTACTAATCCCGATTTTGTGCAAATTAAGCCATTTGTTATTCTTGATTTTGTACAAAATAAAGTTTTTATTATTCTTGATTTTGTGCAAGCAGCATTGTTAAATTTATATTTTAAGGTTTTAAAAAATAATCAATCATTGTTTTTCTTATAGGCATTACTACTCTTTTATCAGTTATCTTAATATCATTTTCGTTTTTAATAGTTTCACTTATTCTTTTATAAGTATCAGTCATATCTATTATAATTATTCCCCTATCAAGATACTTACTTACCATTTCTAAAGTTAACTTACATAAAATACTTTCAAATTTTATATTAATATTTTTAGCTTTTAAAATATAAGCTTTGTCATTTTCATATGCTTTTAGATAATCTTTAAATTGTTCTAAATATTTATTTTCTATTATTTTATCTTTAACATTAGCAATTAATATATAATTCATTTTATAAATTCCTTCCTTTCAAAAAAAGAAGTCTTTAAAACTTCTTAAACCACTTCAGCATACACTGTATCTTTTTCTTCATCATAAATAAGATGGATTTTCATATTTAACATGGAACTACCATCTCTTATGTCTGTAACTTCACCATCACCACTACCAATATAGCCTTTATCAACTAAGTCTTTGATACTTACAATATAAGAATTATTTTCTTTTACTTCATTTTTAATAGTATTACCATACTTAGTTGCTTGATTAAGATAAAGTTCAAGGGAATCATTATATAATTCATTTTTATCATTTTCAAAAGCATGACTTAATCTAGGAACAGTAAATAAAGTAATAAGTCCTAAACTTAATATTACTATTAATATATCAATAAATGTATAACCATTTTTCTTACGCATATTATCACTATCCAATCGTAAGATTATTATAGCATATTTCCCATTGTTTTACTAACATAAATTGCAGACCTTATTTTTCTATAAAAATCTTTCTTGTTATAAAATTAAATATCATAACTAAGGCTGTTGCACCAATTTTGGTTATTTTATAATCGATTAACAGTCTATCCACACCTATGTACATTATTATTTCATTTATTATTAATCCAATTATACTTAGGCCAATAAACACGGCAGCATCTTTTAGTGTTTGCTTATGACCTACTTCAAAAACAAATTTTATACTTGCAATATAATTAAAGATTACAGATATAATAAATGATAAAGTTGATGATATTAAATAATTAATTCCAAAGACTTCTGTAAATAACATCATTGCGCCATAATCGATAAAGAATGCAATGATACCTAC
>CAKOMH010000043.1:0-13379 GCA_934096595.1 uncultured Bacilli bacterium
TAATAGTGTACCAGTCAAACAAATACACTATTTCGGACCATTTACTCGTTCAGTACCATTATACTACTATACTTTTCTATTTTGGTCAATTTAAATTTTCACTTGAGCTTTATCAAGAATTTTTGATTTATATTTATTAAATATTATGTTTTAACATCCTTTTTTTGAACCTAATTCTTCAGTTAATACTTTTGGCTCTAAACGATAAATATCAAAATAAGCCTCATTATTTCTATAAGTGCTATCTAAAAACACTAAATCAAAATTATCAGCATCAAAAAGTACCTCTTGTTGGGGCTCATCAAACCTATTACTACCGTTACCCTTAAATAAATCATTACTATAACATATTACATAGGAACCTTTAGGAATAATTATTTTATAAACTCTAGGAGCCCTAAGTCCATTATTCCTTCTTTCTGACATTTTACTAAATTCATCCGCCGTTGCTAGTGATAAAGAAGTAGATATAAAACCACGATCATCAACTAATAAACCATTATTACCAGCAATGCCACGATAAACCACTATATCATCAGATAACTGACATTTTTTTAAAGCTGATTTTACTTGATTAATACAATAATAAATAGCATTTTTATAATCATCTTTATTTTGGAATGTATGATAATGATATTGTCTAAAAAACTCACTCAACATTGCCGGTTGATATTTTTCAAAATATTCATCATAGAATACTCCGTCTCCAACCTCTTTTTTATCAGCATTCACACCATCTACATATCTCTCATATCCACTATCCAAGATATTTTCAATGTACTTAGCATCTTTTTCTTTCATATCACTATCTATATCTAAATTTTTACTTCGTAAAAATCTAACGATTTCATTAACTTCTTTATAAAAGCAAGCTTTATACAATATCAAACCATAAATTTCATCTTTACTAAGCTTCTCAGCTTGTTTAGAAATTAATTCTTTAAATACTTGACTGTTATTGTTTTCTTCGTCATAAGGACTTTTCCAAATATACCCTAAATTATAATTATAATCACACTCCATAATTTTTTCATAATCTAATGCTCTAATAAGTTTATCTTTTATTTCTAAAGCATCAGAAGGATTTTGCTTAATCATATCTTTGTACTTTTCTAAAATAGGTATCCCAGCCATTATTAACTTTCTTAAAATTTCCATTTCTCTACACTGAGCATCAGCATATCCTGCCAAATAAAATTTATCTACTCTTTCATTAACACCACTTAATAATTCATCATAAAATTTTTGAAAAACTGAAATTAGTCGTTCTGACATTCCATATTCTAAAAATTCCTTAATATAATCATATAAATAACTAATATTTACATTCTCATAACCCATATCAGCATTGTTTTTCCAAGTAAAAATCTCTTTTGATAAACCAGTTTGCTTACTATTGAAAATTTCTTTAACAGTATCATAGTACGCCTTATTTAATTTGTTAACTTCCTGATTAAGTTCTACACTCTTTTTAAATAGAGCTTCTCTACTTTTGGAAAATAATTTATCGGTTATATCTTCGTCATTATTTATAACCCCAATATTATAAGGAGAATTCCCACTAAAATAGATGGTTAAATGATTATTATCATCAGACCGACAATTATCAATTTCGGTTAAAAGCTGCATAAATTTTTCCATATATTCAGAAGTCATAATACGATTTTCACTAATCTTAATATTACCATACTTATTCTTAAGAGAAATTTTTAACATATTATCATCAGATATTATTATACTTCCTGGTTTCCATCCATAATTTGATACTTTATTTTTAACTTTAGCGATAGTAAAACTATCCATAAATTACCGCCTCCATTATCATAATAAAAAATTAGAGCAGAAAAAGCAACCGTTATATACAGACTATATAAAAAAGTTAAGACTACATAAATCATCTTAACCTTTCATTTATTATTCAAAATCCCCCACTAAAGCCACATTTTCTTCATAATGTCTTTCTTTTGTTAATCTTCTTTTCATATGCTGATGGCTTTTACTCTTCATCTCTTCTAACTTATTTATCATTTTTCTTCTTCTTAATATTTCATTAGTCTTTAATTCATAATTACTACTAAGAATATATAATTGTTTTAAAACTTTTAAATATCTCTTCTTACTAGCATTATCATTTTCTTTTTCTAATACTCTTTTTTCAATATTACAAGACCAGATTTCCTTCTTAATCTGATTTTTTTCCTTATCTAAATAAAATATCTCCCTTCTTAATCTTTTTATTTCTTTATTTACATCCAAATCCATACATACTCCCTTAATACTATTGTATGCCTCTAGTGGTTTGAAGTAAAGAAAAAAGTGCCTTTAACTAGCACCTTTAAACTTAATTTCTTTCTTTTACTTTGTAATCTT
Source organism: uncultured Bacilli bacterium (assembly GCA_934096595.1). GTDB lineage: Bacteria > Bacillota_I > Bacilli_A > RF39 > UBA660 > CAG-605. Next base: position 2,371 of record CAKOMH010000043.1, read on the forward strand.
TTCTTAATCCCTTTAAGAAGCTTAATTTAGAGCGTCTTACATAGCCCTTCTTAATAACTTCGATTGAATCAATAGTTGGAGCATTTACTGGGAAAATACGAGTTACGCCAATACCATAACTTTTCTTTCTTACAGAAAATCTCTTAGATACAGAACCACCATTAATATCAGTAACTAAACCTTCAAATGATTGGATACGCTTTTTGCTACCTTCAATAACCCAAACATTAACTCTTACTGTATCACCAACACGAAATTCAGGAATATCTTTTCTTACATGTTTAGCATTAATTTTATCAACTAAATTTGTCATATCGTTTAATTCCTTTCTATATAATATCACTTAAAATCATTATTTAACTAATTAAATAAGCGGATTTTCTACAGAGTTTCCTCCGAAGCAAGAATATCTTACCATATCTTTCGGTTATTCGTCAATCTCTTTTTTGCACTGACATTCCTATTTTAATCTTTATCCTAATCAGATATAGCATATTTTTAATCTTAATATAACTACTTACCTTAATATGAAATAATTATTAAAACCTTATCATAGCTTAAACTTAAAATTCATCTTTAATCAATAAAATATCTACTATTTTAACTTCATTTATATTATAATATCTGGCAAAGAAAGGAATCTTATGAGTCTTACTAACATTGCTATTATCCGTACTAACTTTAACATCAAAAACAATTACCCTCTTATTAGTAATATTTCTTATACTTATCAATATACGGAATATTTAAGTCAAAAAATTTTACATGAACACAATAACATAGTCATCACTAAATTACTTATTAAAGACTATATCATTAATGCTATTTCTATTATCGAAGCCTTATTCTATTCTTTATTAAATCCTACTTATCATTTTAAACACGCTGTATCTTTCAATTATTTACTAAAAAACATTTTAAAACTTAACCCCCTTAATTTAACTAATAAAGATATTGATTTGCTTAAAAATTTAAAAACTTTAAGAAATAAAATTCACATCTATTCTTCTTATCAATCTAATTTAACTGACTATAATTCCTATTCGTTAAATGATTATTATTTAATGCAAACTATTCTTTATAAAATTCTAAATAACAAACTTATTAGTAATGGTAAATTTAAGTTAAAATAATTTTTTATCTTTTACTTATTAAAAAAACTGCTACCAAGGTAACAGTTAATTTTATAGTCTTAATATTGTTTAGCAAAGTAAATATCATATTTAGATTTTTTACCACAAACAGGACATATGCTAGTCTCATTATCTCCAATAATACATCTCGATTTTAAACCAGTATCAGCCTTAATTTTATCTTCGCATTCCATATTACCACACCAAGTAATTTTGATAAATCCATTTTTATTTTGGGCAATATCTTTAAATTCTTCATAAGTACTAGCCTCATACATCATACTATCACGACGCTTTAAGGCTCTTTCATACATTTCTTTTTGCATGATATCCATCGTATCTTTAATAATGCCCACTATTCCTTCTAAATCATCAACTTTAATTTTTTCTAAAGTATCTCTTCTAACAATAGTAGTAAAGCCATTATCTAGGTCTCTTTTACCTAATTCTAGGCGAATTGGATAACCCTTAACCTCGGCCTCAGCAAATTTAAATCCGGGTGTTTTATCACTGTTATCAACTTTGTAAGTGATCCCAGCATTTTCTAAGCCTTGAGTAATTTCTTTTAATTTTTCGGAAACATCCCCAATAGGAATAATTATTACTTTCGTTGGAGCAATTCTTGGTGGTAATACTAAACCATTATTATCACTATGCGTCATAATTAAACCGCCAATCATTCTAGTAGTTACCCCCCACGAAGTTTGATAAGGAGTTTTTAGGGTATTATCTTTATCTAAGAATTTAATATCGAAAGCTTTAGCAAAATGTTGACCAAAATAATGACTAGTTCCATTTTGTAAGGCTACGCCATCCCACATCATGGCCTCAATTGTATAAGTATCTTCGGCACCCGCAAATTTTTCTTTTTCGGTTTTCTTACCAACAATAACGGGCAAGGCTAGATAATATCTTTGGAAATCTTCATAAACCTTTAGCATTTGTAAAGTTTCATTTTTAGCCTCTTCAGCGGTGGCATGTAGAGTATGTCCTTCTTGCCATAAAATTTCTCTACTTCGTAAGAAAGGTCTGGTTGTTTTTTCCCATCTTACAATAGTACACCACTGATTATAAAGAATAGGTAAATCACGATAAGAATTAACAATCTTTTTAAAATGATCACAGAATAAAGTCTCACTGGTTGGACGAATGCACATTCTTTCTTCTAACTTATTCTCCCCACCATAAGTTACCCAAGCTACTTCGGGAGCAAAACCTTCAACATGCTCTTTTTCAATATTAAGTAAACTTTCAGGGATAAGCATAGGCATCTGGACATTTTGATGTCCTAATCTTTTAAATTCCTTATCTAAAATACTAACCATATTTTCCCAAATAGCATAGCCATATGGTCTAATAATCATACTCCCTTTATTCTTTGAATAATCAACTAAATCAGCCTTTTTACATACATCAGTATACCACTGGGCAAAATCGACTTCTCTATCTGTTATATCTCTTACAATATTTGCCATAATATTCCTCTTTTCTTTATTTTTTAGTATAGCATATCTACAACAACCATACTATATTTAATCTCCTATTTATATCAAAAATATATTTAATTTCTTAAATTTAATAGCATCGCCAATTCCAAATTTTCTATCATTTCCAATTCATTTAGATAATTTGTGGCATTTCATTTAGACTTTTTGTGGTATTTTATTTAGATAATTTGTGGCGTTTTATTTAGACTTTTTGTGGCATTTCGTTTAGATAATTTGTGGTAGCCTTTAAATCTGGCCTAAAACTAACCTAAATTTTCGATTTCTTTTAAAACATTATTTAACATATCTGTTTCTTTTTGTAAATCAAGTCTTTCTTTTTCTACTATATTACTAGGAGCCTTCTTAACATAGTTTTCATTACTTAAAAGATTATTTCTTCTCTTAATACTTGCTTCTAAAGTTTCTTTTTTCTTTGTAAGTTCTTTTAAGACTTCTTCTTTATCTATATTATTATCATAGCAAATATAAGCAGTAATATCATTAATACTTACTAAAATTTTTGTATTTTTCTTACTTTCAGTAACTACTTTATCATCTAATTTCAACATTTTAAGGGCTAAATCATCTAAAAAGGCAGTTTCTACTTCAAAATCTTTACCAATATTATTTTCTAACTTTTTATTTCTAAATAAAGTAATAAATTCTAGTATTTTATCTACTTCTTTGGTATCCTCAGCAAAAATATATTCTTTTTCATACTTAGGATAACTTGAAATCATAATAGAATTACTATCTTTAAATGGTAAGTTTTGATAAATTTCTTCAGTTACAAAAGGCATAAATGGATGCATAATCTTAATTATTCCTTCTAAAACTTTATATAAAACACTCTTAGTAGTTATATCACTACTACTAAATTTAGCCATTTCTATATAGTTAGAACAGAAATCATCCCAAATGAAGTTATAAATTTCACTACCTACTAAGTTAAACTCATATTTATCCATATGTTTAATCGTACTATCAAGAACAGTCTCAAACTTCGTTAAAATCCATTTATCTTCTTTTTTTAGATTACTAAAATCGAGGCTTGTTAAATCGCTAATATTCATTAAAACAAAACGCGAAGCATTCCACATCTTATTAATGAAATTCCAAGTTGCTTTTAATTTTTCTTCATCGAAACGAAGGTCAGTTCCAAAGGCACAATCAGTTACTAAGTAATATCTTAAGCTATCGGCCCCATATACTTTTATCATATCCATCGGATCAATTCCATTACCTAAAGATTTACTCATCTTGCGACCCTCTTTATCTCTTACAAGGCCATGGATAATAACATCTTTAAAAGGACGAACACCATTAAGTTCTAGAGATTGAAAAGTCATTCTATTAACCCAGAAAGGAATAATGTCATAACCTGTAACTAGACAATCTGTAGGAAAATATCTCTTTAAATCTTCGGTTTGGTCAGGATAACCTAAAGTTGAGAAAGGCCATAAGGCTGATGAAAACCATGTATCTAGGACATCTTCATCTTGAACCCAGCCTTCACCCTCGGGAGCCGTCTCGCCAACATAAACTTCTTCGCCGCGATACCAAGCTGGAATTCGATGTCCCCACCATAATTGACGGGAAATACACCAGTCATAAGTAATTTCCATCCAGTGATTCATAATTTTCTCAAAACGAGGAGGAATAAAGTTAACTTTAGTTTCCGGATTCTTTTGATTTTCTAAAACTTTATCGGCTAAAGGACGCATTTTTACAAACCATTGTTTTGAAAGATAAGGCTCAACTACCGCTTCGGTTCTTTCGGAATGACCAACATTATGAACAATTTCTTCAACACTGATAAGTAGTCCGGCTTCTTTTAAGTCGTTAACTAACTTTTCACGACATTCTTCTCTTGATAAACCTTGATATTTACCACAAACTTCATTCATGGTAGCATCTTTATTCATACAAACAATTCTTGGTAAGTCATGTCTTAAACCAACTTCATAGTCGTTAGGATCATGGGCAGGAGTTATCTTAACCACGCCGGTTCCAAACTCAGGATCAGCATGATTATCAAATACTACAGGTACAACACGATTAACGACAGGAACAATAACATTTTTTCCTTTTAAGTCTTGATATCTTTCATCACTAGGATTAACAGCCACAGCGGTATCGCCAAATAAAGTTTCAGGACGAGTCGTTGCCACTTCTAAATATCTATCTTCCCCTTCAATATAATACTTTAAGTGATAGAATGCCCCTTTATCTTCTTTATAAATAACTTCCTCACTTGACAAGGCTGTCATGGCCACTGGATCCCAGTTAATAATTCTCTCCCCTCGATAAATTAAACCTTTCTTATAGTAATCCACAAAAGTCTTAATAACGGCTTTATTTAAGCCTTCATCTAAAGTAAATCTTTCTTTACTATAATCAACGGATAAACCTAGTTTAGCCCATTGACTTCTAATGTTACCACCGAATTCACGGGTCCAATCCCAACAAGCTTCTAAGAACTTATCGCGACCAATGCCTCTTTTATCTAAACCTTGTTCTTTTAATCTCTTAACAACTTTAGCCTCGGTAGCAATGGCGGCATGATCCATTCCTGGTAACCATAGGGCATCATAGCCTTGTAATCTTTTATATCTAATAATTACATCTTGAATAGTTGTATCATAAGCATGACCTATATGTAATTTACCTGTTACATTAGGAGGTGGTATTACTATACAATAAGGTAATTTATCTGTATTACCACTCTTAAAATAACCTTTATCTACCCAATTATCATATTTTTTATCTTCAACACTTAAATGGTCATATTTTGTTTCTAACATATCTAATACCTCTTTCTAAAATATAAAAAAGCCATAAACATAAGGACGAAATCTCGCGGTACCACCTTATTTTATGACTAATCATACACTCTCCTTCTTAACGCGAAGAAACGGTTTATACTCCAAAGCAACCTTCTTACCCCTTAATAACTTGTTTGCACCCACCACAAGTTCTCTAAATATTAAAAGAATAATACTCCTCTTTTTCAACATATCTATTTCGTATTATAAATAATTTTTTTACTTTTGTCCACCTAAAATTCGAGCTAATTTTTTTATAATACCATCTTGTTCTTTTTTTATCTCTTCATGATACTCGCATGTCTCACATTTTACTCTTTTACCAACATGTCTCTTAATCAAACCATATCTTTCTAAGATATTAACAATTTTCTTATTTAAGTTATCATCTGAATTATTTAGAAAACCATCATCATGATCTAATTTATTTAAATAATCCAATACTTCTTTACCCGAAATATCAGGGTGAGCATTTACAAATAAGCAAGTATTAGCAACTCTACCTAAGGCATCAACAGTTGTAAAACCTGATTCTAATAAAATCTTACCAATTGATACTTGATTTACTGTCGCATTATTATAGTAGGCTACTATATCTTCTTTTTTTAATTTTAACCCGTCCATAACTGCTTCTAACATTGGCGATTCTATGCGGTCAATTATTCTACTTTTTAAAAATTCATAATTATTTTCCGACTCAACCCCAACTTCTTCGGGAAAACTTTGTAATATGCAACTAGCATTTACAGCATTATCTCTACTAAGCATTGAATCAGCATCAAAATATTGACCATAGAATAAATAATAATCTCTTAATAATTCTTTTTCTTTACTATTTAAAGTTGGTAGGTCTTCTCTAAATTTTCCTTGCTCTTCTATAATATATGGATAATCATCAATTACCCCATAACTTCTTAATAGTAACACTATATAATCAGTTAAACGAATATTGCGTTCTCCCCTTATAACATCTCTTTGTTCACTAGTTTCTTCTTCCAAAAACTCTTCTAACTCTTTTTTGGTTTTACGAGTCCCCCTACTAAATAAGCAGGCTTTTGCAAACAATGCGTAATCTTTAGCCGAAATAATGCCTTGATCACTGGATAAATCAATATCGGGATTAGTACAAGCCACTGTTATAGGCATAAAATAATCAACTGAAATGCTTTTATTAAATTCTTTTACTTCACTACAAGCCTGACTTAATTTTGTAAGTTCTGTATCTAGGGTACTGGAAAATACGCCTTCAACATCAAAAACAAAATCATTTACTGCCTCTACTTTTGCCCCAACACTACTTGGTACTGTTTGTAAAATACAGTACATATTTTGAAATCCTTGAATACTAGATAAATCTAAAACATCAAAGTCTCTCCCATAAAACGCTTTATATAAAATAAGTAATTCTTTTTCTCTTTTTGTTAATTCCATCTAATTTCACCTCTTGTATAGATTATATTAGCACACATTCGCTAATATCACGCAATTTTTTTAAACTTTTTACCACTTTTTTCAAAGTTTACATTAATTTTACCATTTCTTATTAATCTAAGAGCCTTATTATGATTTTTAGCTAAATGATAATTACTTACTAAACTATCAATCATAAAGTAATCAAAGTCTTCTTTAGTATAACCATACCCTTCCCCAATTTCTGGAACTAAATAAAAATTCTTTCTAATATCTTCTAGATAAACTTGTTTTAAATTATCTACATTTTCTACTAAGTAAGTCCACATTTCTTGATATCTAATATCAATACTACCTAAATAAGCCCCTATTAAATCATTAGTTTCTTTTAAAGAAGCCATCATAATAGTATTTTTCATTTGTTTTTCTAAACTAACTCTCGCATTAAGACCATAATTATTTCTTTTAAGTAACTCATCAAAAGTTCTAGGAGCACATAAATGTTTAACAACTCCCCCTTTAATATAATATTCTAATTCCTTGGTCTCAGTATACATTAAAGTAGTTCCCTTTTTATACTCTTTCTCAGGTTTTAATAATTTCGTTAATTCATCTCTATATTTGGTTTCATAATTACTAAAGAATTCTTGCCAACTATCCATATTTTTGAAAGCAATTCGGTTAGCCAACAAGACCAATCCTTCTCTTATAGTAGGACTAGTAATTAACCCATCTACCATAAACTTACTAAGATAACCAGAATTAGTTATAATTTGTAAATAAGTACTATTTACAATATTTAAATTATCTTTAGGAAGATAGTAGCCATCTAATAAACCACAAAACAATTTTTGAAATTCATAAGAATTATCCAAGCCTTCAATATTTACAACATTTTTCATTTTATTAAAGTCTTCATTATTTTCCGTATCTTTCATAATTTTTATAACAATGGCATTACTTAAAGGATTAGTTAATTCTAAAAAACCTAGAAAATAGGAAAGATTAATATTCTCAACTTTTTTGGTATTTATATGACTAACCTTATTTTTTAAATCTTTTAAATCTCTAATAAAACCGTTAAATACTACTATCGCCATATTTTTAAGTTGAGTATCATCAGGATCTTTTTCTTCTTTTAAATCCTTGTTTATATAATCTCCTAATTTTAAATCATTTACGATCATTTCATAAACTTTAATAGTTCTTTCAACACTATTTTTAAAATCTTCTATTGCTTCCTTTGGTATTATATATTTTGTTTTCATTTTACATCTTCCTTTCTAAAGATCTATCCATTTTGGGACCATTCATTCTTGCATAGACAATATCAAGTTCCATAAGCATAAACTCATTTATATCATCATTGGTATATCCATAACCATCATCAATTTCCGAAACCATATAAAAATATTTATAAAATTCTTTTAAAATATCATAAGAATAATATTTTTCATTTTGCCGAATATAACTCCATTTTATTTTATATTTAACATCTATTTTGGCTAAAGTATCTGCAACTAAATTTTCTTTGGCCATAACTCCTTCTTCTTTAGAAGGCATACTTATATCCATTATCATTTTCTTTAACATCGTATATCTTGCTTTATCACTATAGCCATTTTTTATTAGTAAATCATTAAACATTTTAGGTTCACACAAGTGGATAACTTTACCCCCATTCATATAATACTTTACTTCATTATTTTCAGTAAATACCGGCGCATTACTTGTTACATATTCGTTTTTCTTTTTATTAATCTCAGTATATAGGGCATAGCTTGTTGGTAGACTACTTAAACTATTTTTCATAAATTGTACTTGTTTATTCAACTCTTTAGAGTAATCTACATCTTTAGTCAAATATTTAATTACTTGATAACCATTTTGCAAATACTTTGTATAAGCTTTTATAAATTCATCAGTATTTTTTACTTTATCATCTTTACTATTCGCTTTTATCTGATATCCTTCTATTAAAGAAGCCATTTTCTTTTCTAAAGTTTCATTATATCTATTACTACTAAATCCAGCATTACTTTTAATGACATCTAGTATAATCATAGCAACAAAATCATTTTGAGTCCCAAGACAGGCTACTATAACATCAAAGAAGGGAATATACTCTTTAAATTCTTTTTGGTTATAAGAACTAATCAATTTATCAATCGTTAATTCTAATTTATCAATTATCTTTAAAACTAAGTTACACAAGTCAAATTCTAATTTTATTTCTTGTTCTTCTTCCTTATCTTTTAACTTTTGATCACTTATTAAGAAACGGGTACTAACGCTTTCTTTTTCTTTAGTTGTTTCTACTTTTATTATTTCCAAAGTTCTTTTAGTTTCTTTTAAAACATCTATAAAACTTCTTATTGTACTTTTAGGTATTTTATATTCCATTATTACTCTCTTTTCTTATATTACATATTTATAAACAATATTTTTAATCACTCTAATTCCTATAAAAAGTTCTACCAAAACTACTAGGAGTAAACATTTATAGGGATTTTTATTCTATCATTTCTTATTTAATTGTCAATGATTTTCCATCAAAAAAAGTGTGATTTTACACACTTAACCATTAGGTCTTATTAATCTATACTTACTAGGGTTATTCTAGCATAGCCATTACCTTTTTTAGCACAATAACTAGTAGGCGTTTCTTCACTGCAAGTAGTTGATATGGTTTTCGTACTTTCTTCACTTGACTCTTCACAATCATAACAGTACATGACTTTATTTGTTAATAATGTATTTCCTATATATCCGGAACCGCCTCCGCCTCCTGCCGTTTCTGAGTAGGCATTATCTGAATACGAATTTCCAATTCCAAAACTATAACCTCCAATTTGTGTTCCACCATCAGACATTGAATATATATCATCTCTATATGTGTGGGCAACACCTTTATTGCCAATATATCCACCAGCGTGACCTATTTTAAAAGCTGAGTAAGATGGAAAAAGTGCTAAATCAGCATAAATGCCAGCTCCACCGCCACTTACAATAATAATGTCTGTTTTGCTATTTTCCAAAGTGCTTAAAAGTCCAGTTTTTATTGCAATATGAGTTGCTCCGCCGCCTCCTGAGCCAAAAGAATTTGCATTATTAAACGACGATTTCCCAGAGCCACCACCATTATAGCCACCATTTGAAATTGTACTTAACCCTAACGATGTATTTCCACTTCCACCAACATTTATAAATATATTTTTTGAATTTTTCAGAGCAATAATTCCAGTTGAATAACCACCATAACCTCCAAAAAATTCGCTATTGTAAGATCCACCTTGGGCTCCCCATGTTTCTAACCTATAAGTTCCTGAAGCTGGAACAACAAAGGTTTGTTCTCCACCTGTATAATCAAAATCAAAAGTTGTTTCTCCAGAATAATTAACAAAATAAAGATTACACTTCATCTTATTACTAAAATTATTAACATATAATCCCCAGTTATCTATATCCCAATAATAATTAACTTCATCACTGTCACATACAGCTTTAGAAAATACAGCTTCTCCTTTTTTAGGAATATTACTCTGTAATTCATTATCTAAATATATACCCAAAATATTATCATCATCAATTTTAGTACTCTTCTCATGTAAGTTACAACTAATTATAACTAAAGAAAACACAAGAAAAATGCCAATAAATATTCTTTTTTTCATACCATTACCTCATAAAAGCCGAAATATCGTCTTCATAGAGTTTGCAACTCTATGAAAAACAGCCTTCAAGCCAAGTAAAATCCTTATAAAAAATAAATTTGACTAGAAATTTTGACCACAAATACATATGAATTTTTGACTATAAAAATATTAATAATCCCCTTAAATTAAAGACTAAAGCCGAAAATACATTGACTATAAAATTGACCACAATAGAATTAAAATAACTCTTTAAAAAGCCTAATTTATATGATATATTTAATGTATAAATTAAATATGATATCCGGAAACAGGCTTTCATAGAGTTGCAAACTCTATGAAAATTATCTTTTAAAGTACAAAAAATACCTAATTATGAAAACTGACATATTTAAAATTTCAAATAAATTATAAGCACCTAAAAATCACAACATATAGATAACTTTTTACTATATAAAAAAGAAAAATAGGACTCTATCCTAATTCAATATAGTCCTAACT
>CAKOMH010000044.1:0-13296 GCA_934096595.1 uncultured Bacilli bacterium
CATTTACATGAATACAGCCTATTCTTTCTAAACCGATTAAGTTATCAAGATCATCTAAATAATTATCAAAAGTTTTAATATCTACTCCCGAATCATTTAAATGACATGTATCTAAACAGACTCCTAACTTAGTATTATCTTGGACATTTTTTAATAAATAATTAATTTCTTCTAAGTTAATACCACATTCATTACCCTTACCAGCCATTGTTTCTAAAAGAATTTTAACATTATAATCGTTATCTAAAATATCATCTAAAACTTTTACAATGTTATTTAATCCTTCTTCTCTTGTTTCGTTAACCGCACTCCCAGGGTGTAAAACCATCTGTCTTATCCCCATTAAATTACATCTTCTTAATTCTTCTTTTAAAAAGTCAACTGCAAAATTTTGTTTTCCAGGATCATTACTAGCAGGATTAACTATATAAGGAGCATGACAAATGACATTATTTATATCAATACCATTTTCTTGCATTAACTTTTGAGCTTCCTTTATTTTTTCTTCATCAATTTCTTTTCTTATTGTATTTTGAGGTGCTCCTGTATAAAACATAAATGTATTTGCCCCATAAGATATTGCTTCTTTAACCGATGCTAAAAGTTGGTCTTTACCAAAAGACACATGCGAACCTATTACTACCATTTTAAAACCTTCTCTCATGCTTTATTTTACCAAATTAAAGCTTTAAAAAAAAGACTTAAAATCAAGTCTCTTAGTTAAATTGATGAGCGCCATCTAATTTAGATACTTCAGCTTTAACAGCATCTTGTGTAGTTAAACATAAATTACCTTTTGTTCCTTCATCACTACCATTAGATATACCAGATACATCTTTACTAGCACCGTTAACAACTAACTTAATACCACTATTATATTGGCCAAGTGTATTACCAGATCCTTCCGTATAATTTCCAGAAGCTAAATTGCTTAAAGAAATACCATTGATTGCATAACTACCATTAGTCATATAAATATTAGTAATTGTTGAAGTAACAGTTGAGTTTGTAGAAGTTGGAATAAATAACTCAATAATTCCACCATAAGCAGCATCATTAGATTTATTAACATACTGATCAGCTTTCAACTTTTGATAAGAAATACAAAAGTATTCAAAATCTCCTTTTGCTGTACCTGGTACTTTAAATTTTGAAATTTGTCCAGAACTAGTAAGACTTCCTGCTAATTGAACATTCGTATAGGCAGTCTGTGCATACTTAGCAAACTCCTCAGCTTCTGTAGTGAATGAATTTTTACGAGCATTCTCCATTAATCTTGTAACATTTGGCATCGCAACTAAAGCAAGTACGGCTAAAATAACAATAACAGCCAATAACTCAACTAATGTAAAACCTTTTTTATTAATACTTTTATTCATAAAACTCTCTCCTATACTAATAATTATACCTTAAGAATTTTCTAATTGCAACATTTTTACAATCGCATTTTCTTCATTTTAACAATTATTAATTACAAGTAACTTTTTAATTTCTTTTTAAATGAAAAAAAGGTAGATAACTACTCATCTACTTTGTTCTATTAATCATTAATTGTCCGGGAAGCAAATATATGGTTTGATTCATACTTGTTAACTCGTTAACACTTCTTTTAAACTTATCTGCTACCGTACTTAAAGTATCCCCATCTTTAGTAATATAAAAACTATAACCACTTTTAGGAATCATAATCTTCTGATTAGGATAAATATAATCATCCATATTTAAGCCATTTAACGCTGCCAGTAGAGTCGGATTTATATTATAACGCCTCGCTATAGCATATAAATTATCCCCACTATTAACCGTATAAGTTGTAAAATAATCATTACTTATGGGAACAGCAATATCCATTCCTGCTCTTATCATACCTTCATCATAAATATTATTAACACTAAGTAACTCTTCTTTAGTTGTATTAAAACGCTTTGCAATATCACTTAATGTCTCATTGTAACCTACCGTATACTTATCATACATAAAAAATCACATCCTATTGTAGGATATGAATCTTTATATTTTATGTTAATCTTTTTTAATTACATACTTCTTTTTTTCTTCCATCATAAATTCAGTAATATTAGTCTCTATTTCTGGTAAAGCTTTCTTATCAATATTTGATAAATTTACTAATTCTTTAACTGTATCAATAGTGATAATTCCCCAAATTAAACCTTCATAAACTTCTAAATCATTAAATAAATCAGGAGTAATCGAAGTTAGAGCATAACCAAATAACAATTTAGATTGCCCAATTAAAATTCTTTTATTTGTAAGCGCCAATATACAAGTATTAAATATATCTTTATGCGACTCATTTTTTTGGGCAGGAAAAGCATACATCACTTCTTCCCCTGGATTTAAATGTCTTTCAATCACGGCCGCATGTTTTTTTAAACGCCAATAAATTCCCCCACTAAATCTTCTTTTGTATTCCAACACCTTTTTATAAACTGGACCAATTTCTTGTTTTTCAACGGAAATAAGCATACAAATCACCTACTTAAGTTGTACCATAAAAAGCCTTAAAAATCAATCAATATAGTTTGTTAACAGATAATACGCTCCAAAACCAATAGCAATAACAATAGCGATAATGACAATTGCCCAAATTATGGAACCTAAATGACCTTTTTTTACGGGTTTAGCTTCTTCAACTTTTACCTTCACCATTTCTTTTTCGGGACTTTTTGGCTTTTCTTCTCCTATATCTTCTTTAGGACTTATATCTCCTGTTACTTTATAATGTTCCTCAACTTTTTCATACTTATTTCTAACCTCTTGATTATGATTTACGGCATTTAAATTAATACTAGTCTGCGTAAGAGCCATATCAATTCGTGACTCCCCAAAACTTAAACGATGTTCTTCTTCTAAACCTGCTACATTATCAATTAAATCAAAAAGAATACCTGTAATAACCTTAGCATCTCTTCCTGAAGTATTATTATCAATAATTAAACTCATACTCTTTTTATAAGCCGAAACATTTTCCATTAAGCCTCTACTTATATCTTTAAAAAACTCATAATAACCATTAAACAAAGTATTCAAAAAAACTTCTTTATCAACATATTTATTATTCAAATTAACAACATTACTTTTTTCTAAACTCTTACTATAATTAAAAGCTGGTAACATACTTACAATACTAGAAGTCTTACTCTTATAAACGCCATAAGTATTTAATTCAATATTATTTTGATTAATAACATACATCCCAAGTAAATAATTAATATAATTTAACTTGATTTTATATAAAGCTTTACTATCTAAATTAAAGACATAACTTATTATATTAATTGGAAAATCTATTAATTCTTTAACAACTTTCATATCCATAATAGGACTATTTTTACTATTACTTCCTAAATGAATATAGCTAAGTAAAAACTCTGGAATAGCTGTCTTATTTTCTTTAATCATTAAAACTATTTTTTTCGATAAATCTTCAATCGTATAAACTTCATCACTCAAGTTTATGGCACTTATTAATATGGAACCTCTCAATTTTTCTTGTGTAAGTAAATGAAACGCTGGCATGGCATTAATTCCTAAAAGTTTTAATACTTCATATGAGATAACATCTAAATCATCTTGATAAGGACTATCACTAGTATGTAAAAAACCCAATGACTCAATAGGTACAAATGATTCTTTACCAGTTATTTCATCTACTATTCTTTTTTTACTTAAAACTTTAAAAGTTCTTCTATTATATAAATTTATTAAAGCATTGCTTAAAGGTACTAAATTAATATTACTGGCTTTTAAATTACCATGAATTGTATCTACTAAAAAATATTTATCTGCATTATAAAAATTGTTCATCTTACTACACCCTTATCTTCTAACTAGATTATAGCAAATTATTTAAGACTTGGAAATAGTTATTTTTGATTACAAAACTCCTTACTTTGGGTTTACTTATTATTTATCCATATTTATTTTTTCTTTGAAGATATTATTATTAATTTTTTTCTTCAAATTATTTAATTCCATATTAATTAAAGTTTTTGATAAAGTAGTACTTAATAATTTTAAACAATTAAATATAACTACTTTCGTCTGATTATCTAAAGTTTCAGTAGCTTTTAAAACTTCAAACAGACTTCTTAAATAGTTATCACTTATATCACTGACTCTTTTAATATTACTTTTTTCTAAAAGTCCAAAAGTTTCATCAATAATCAGTTTTCTTTGTTCTAAATTGTAATTAGATAACCAATCATAAATAGCTTTATCTAAGTTATCACTTAAAGCACTCTTATTTGTTCTTACTAATTTATCGTCTTCGACTTGCCATGAAGTTGTGGCATGTTGCATTATTCCCTTGGCATTACTTTTAATAACATCTAAATTTTCTTGATTAAAAAGGACTCCTACCATACTTTCATCAGGAATAATATTATGTAATTTTCTTCTTACTTGTTTATACTGATTACTATTAAATTCATTCTCACGCAACCCCGGTCCATCAAAGGAATATATTTCTTTGATAGCTAATTTTTTTAAAAGTGTAGTTCGCATGGCTCCCACCAAAGCTAGATTGCCCCCTTTAGAATGACCACAAATAATTACCGAGCGTTTATATTTGCTAATAATCTTTTCCACATAACTTCCCGCCAGTTCTTGGGAAGTTGTAGGATATTTATAAGAAAGAATGGCATCTTCCTTCCAACCAGCAATTGTATTATCGGTTCCTTGAAAAGCAATAACTATTTGTTTATTAGGTAAAATAAAAGTAACCGCTCCAAACTGGGAGTTCTCATCCATAATATATGAATAATCCGTAACCTTTATTTCTTTAAAACGCGGTAAATCTTTAATTGTATCTAATAATTTTAAAGCGTTTCGTTGGGCAATCAAAGACTCTAAAAAAACACTTCTATCAATATTAGTAGCTATTTCTTCTAGGGTATATTTCTGATTATTTTTAAAATCAATATTATCCATTGGTAAATAAGCTAGCTGACTAAATAATAAAATATCTATTTCGGTTTCTTTCTTATCTTTATAAGTTACTTTTCCATATTTATCTATAAAAGCAAAATAATTCATTTAAAGTCCCTTTCTACTTTTCCTTTTTTATGTAAAGTTAATTGAAAAACATTACCCCAAAACCCCTTTTTATTTCTTGGTAATTCCATATTCTTATCCCCACCATTTTCTAAAATATCTTCCATTTGATAATCACTTTCTTTAACTATAATCCTAACCGGTAATTCCCTTCCGTCCATTATAGCATGATAATATCCCCATTCATCACCATAATAATCATAATAATCTTGTAAATTAACTTCTAGTATAGTCCCAACTAATTCATCTAAATCTTCTTTCTTTAAAGTTGCCAAATGCCCCTCACACGAAGAAATCTCAATTTCTAATGTTTCAAAGTTATAAAAATAAACTATTTTAGTATTCCCTAATTCACTTTGCAAAATAATCGAATTACCATATTTTCGTCTTAAATAATCTTCTTTAGCTATATCCATCGCGGTTTTAATAGTTGGATTAAGTCTATAAAGTTCTCTTTCATTCTTAGTTAAAGGGGATATCATTCCCTTACTTTGAAAATAAAAAATTGTCTCATCTAGCTCTCATTATATTGCATAATATACTGAAAAGTAGCTAAAAGATTAAAAAAAGGAATAAATCTTAAATACATTGGCACCTCATGCATGTAAATACCACCATCATCAATAATTTTAACTTTAAAACCTCTATCTGCTAAATCTTTATAAAGCTTCTTAGAATTTAATTCATTAAAGATAAAAGTTTCAACGATACTTCCTCCCCAAAATATTAATTCTCCCATAATATACTCCTTTAAACTACGCCTTAAATATAACACCATTAAATTATTTTAACAACATTTTTAATAGTATTTTTTGCGATAAATCAAGGATTTTTTTAAGCTTTTTTCCTTTGTAAACTAAGCTTTTGACTTAACATTTCTTCTAAAAGATGAGGTGTCTTAGTAACAATCTTCTCAGGATTAAAATAACCTTCTCTTATAGCATCATAATACGCCATTAACCCTCCACATTTACTAATACAAACCTCTTCGTACTTTTGGATTGTTTCTTTTACTACTCTTTTTTGTTCTTCTAAATCTAGATTTTCCATCGTTCCTTCAATATCTAAAATAATTATATCGCGATAAGGAAAATCAAAAACATAACTAACTTTACAAACATCATACTCACCTATAAAAATTATATAATACGGCTCTTTTCTTTGCATATAATATCTATCTGCTATTTCCCGACACCTGTTAATATTTTCATCTTTTAAATAATAAAACATATCTCCCTTAGTAAAAGGTTCCATTAAATTTTTTTCCTTTAAATAAGCTATAATCTCATCTTTATTTAGATTATAATTAATTATATGATAAAACCCTTCTAATAAATTAACCACGGGAATAAATTTTGCTAAAAAAGCTAATTGTAGTATAGAATCATCATCTTCGATTTTTATTTTATATCCTTCTTTGCCGGCATCATTATATAAACAATCTTGATTTATTCTTTGCAAGATAAAAGCTTCTAAAATTGTTCCTAAGTAAAAAATAAACGATACCATCATACCACTTCCAATGCCCATATAATACCATTGAGTCTTTATTTTAACAAGTAAAATCTAGCTTAAAAGCAATTAATTAATACAAACTTTCCATTTTAAGAAAACACTAAAAGTTAAAAGCCAAAAAAACTCTCAATTATGAGAGCAAATATCTTATTTATTATTATATTTTCTAACTTTTACTTTGTCTTATTTATTTCATCTTTAACAACTAATCTAATATAATTTTCTAGTTCAGTCATTAACTTTGTAGCATCAATAGCCAAGTTTTTCTCTTCTTCTTGTCTATCAAAATTAGTTGGTTCTTCACTTTTTTCAATAGCTTGTTTTACTAAATCATCCATTGAAACTTCTGGTTCACTAGCAACTTGGGTAGTTTGAGGCACATCCATAACATTTATAGGTTTTACTTCCGTTTCTTGAACCACACTACCATCTTGTGCTGGTATCTCTACAGAAATCCCTGGTGTTACTTCATGACCGACCTTTGAATCAGGTGTTTCTGTTGGATAAATAGCGGGATTATCAATCAAACTATCAGATACTGGAACTGCTACTGCATCTGTAGGTTTCTTCGCCATATAATCACTAATTAACTGGGTTTTAGCCGCTTCTTGAACCGCAATTACTCTGGCAAAATCATTACTAGCTTTAACACTCTTAGGCATTTTAATGTAACTATAAGTATAACTACTACCACTTATAATCGCTCTCATGACATTTTTAACTTCGCCCCATAAAGCCTCATCAGCAATTTTAATCAAACCATTATCCGTAATTTCACTAACTAACAATTTTACTAAACCATTTTGATCCAACTCATTAGCAGTCGCAATACAAAAATTATGTCCGACATTATTAAAATCAATACTAAAAGCACTGATAGCATCTACTACTAATTTATCATTATTTTCTTTTAATATCTCAATCTTCTCTATCACTCTAACCATCCCTTGCTCTTTATTTTATATCTTTATAAATCTTACTAATTATAAACCATTTAGCCCCATAAGAACAATATTTTTCTAAATAATTATTTAAAAAACTTATCTTATTAAATTTATTATTACTTTTACTATCTCTATAAAAACCTTTAAGTCTTATAACACTATAACTTATATCACCAACAATATAATCAAAATCATCAAAATACTCCGTTAATTTATCACTTATATCCATAGTACTTAATATATCATTATCATCTTTTATAACATAATAAGTTATATCATTTATTACCTTTGTTTTCATACTAACATAAGTCCTATCGTAATCCCTAATATTATTATAAAACTAAAGAAACTAGCAAACATAATTAAGTTAATACTTCCGGTATTATCTGCTAAGCGATATTTAGTATTACTTAATTTATTAACTTTCATCATTAATTTATCATAGGCTCTAATCCCAATTGGGTTTATATGAAAATAATTATAGATCCCATTATTTATTTCTTCTAAGGTCGCATTATTTAATTTAATAATATCTTGTTCATTAAGATTAAATAGTTTATAAACACTCATATCTAAAATTCTATCTTTTTTAGGTATCATCATTATAGCATAATCTTTTCTACTAAAAATGTTACTAAAATAGACTAAAGCCCCATCTAAATTGGTATTATATAATTCATTTAATTTCCTACAAGCAGCATTACTATTTTTTGATGAATATAGTAGGTTTTTAAATTTTTTCATCTCTTCTTTGCTGACATCTACACTTTGCCACTTAGCATAAAACATATCTATTAAGTCTTCTTGTATTATAAGAAAATAAGGATTCTTATACTGATTACAAACTTTATTATAGTTATCCCTTTCTAAGTAATTATTTAAATCATTAAAAAATTTATTGACTTTTTCTTCCTTTAAACCATATTTAGTTAAATTATGTAATAAGTTAGAGGCTCCATTTTTATAACGAGCTAAGTACGGATTCATAATATCAGCTTTACTATAAATAAATGTAAGCATCATCATGACATAAACGAGATAATCCGTTGCTAAATCATGGTGATTTTTCTCCGTAAATAAAACATACTTCTTAATAGCAGTATCAAATCCAATTGAAATAAATATATCCATCATTTTCACCTACTATTCTACCAATAGTATACCATAATTTTAGGCTTTTAAAAGTAGAAAATAGTTTAAAATTTACATAAAGTAATTGATTTATTTTGAATACTTCATTAATCCTTTGGATATATTATTAATATGGACATTTTTTTAATTTAAATACCATAATAATGAACCACGGGTAGTTGCAAAAATAAAAAAATATGCTATACTACTTAATGAAAGAACTTGATTGTTCTTAAATAAAAAAAGAGATACATTTGATTTAGGAAGTCAGGTGCTTCTCAGTCCATTTTGTAAATGTTGAAAAGCACCATCTCGTCGAGTTGGTGCTTTTCTATTACCCCTTTTTCGAAATAATAAATTAATCCCTGTAATTGGAATTTACTATTCTGTCTATTAAGACTAAAATAATAATTAGAGCGATTAAATGCTCCATAATTCTCCTTTATCTAGGACCAACCTCCTTCCATTTCTAAAAAACAAATTTTAAGATTTGGACTGAGGACAAAACACCTAACAATCAAATGTATCTAACAAATATGGTACCACAATAACCGGTATAAATCTACCGATTTATGCCATTTTCTTAAATTTTATGTTATTATCTTTTAAATATATATAATTGAAAATCAAGTATAATTTTTCTGAAATTAAATATCATAATAATGGACCACAGGTAGTTGCAAAAATAAAAAAATATGCTATACTACTTAGTGAAAGAACTTGGTTGTTCTTAAATAAAAAGAGATACATTTGATTTTTGCGTGTTAGATGTTTCTTTAGTCCATTAGTTTAATGTATGAAAAGCACCTATTCATGATGAGTAGGTGCTTTTCAAATTTTTTATAAAAAAATTTACTTCCTTTTGATAGAATTTATAATTTCATCTACAAAGGCTAAAATTATTATGAGAATAATTAAATACTCCATTTAAAATTCCTTTCATAGGACCTCCTCCTTCCATTTCTAAAAAGTTAAAATACGGACCGAGGTCAAAACACAATCAAATGTATCTAATAAAGATGACACACAACAACCAGTATAAATATACCAATTTATGCCATAATCTTAAATTTTAAATTATTAATTTTTAACATTATTACTTTCAATATTTTTTTCCAAATAACCATTAAACATATCAGGAACTCTTCCCATTACCATCCGACTTGCTAAAAGAATTTCATAATCACTGTTAATTGCCTCATCCATACTAAAATAAATAACATTAGAAACAAAACTAACCTTTAAATATACCTCAATCAAAGCATTATTTAACCCATAATTAGTAACTTTAGTTTTAATACCCGTTAAAACATTACTATTTAATTCTAATTTCAAAGGAATACGATATCCCAAATTATTAAGTAAAATATTAGAACTAGCAAGACCAACAGGATACCTTAATACCATAGAACCTCTTTTATTCTTAGCATAAAGATCAACATCATCATAATTATTAGATTTATTCTTTAACTCCTTAACAATACCAGCCATTAATTCATAAGATTTAGCCGTATTAATATCAATATTCATTATTTCTTCATTCTTATTCTTATCTAAAGAAATTAAATCATCAATTAAACTACTTCTTAACTCTTGGGTATCCATATACTCTTCAACTAACAAATTATCATAATAAATAATATTATTTTTAACAATATTAATTAACTTAGGACTTATCAACTTACCTAAACTATTAACAGTCCAGATAAACTCTATTAAAATTAAAATAACATATATTAATAAGAAATTAATTCTTTTTCGTCTTTTAAACCTTTTCATACTAAAATATATTAATTGATATCAAAAAAGAGAAGAATTATTATTTTATTTTCCTTCTCTTTCTAATCTTTATATTTCTAAAAATTAATACCTAATCTACTTAATATTCCTAAATCTAGAATTCTATCTAAAACAAAGACTGTACCAATTATAACCGCAATAACTATTAAGAATATTAATATTTTAACAAAAATACGCGGTTTAGTAGCTTCTTTTAAATCATCAAAATCTTCAAAATCATCTTTAGTAAATATTTGAGTTGTTGTAAGTTCAATACTATCGGTAAATTCATCCGTATCATCACGACTAACTACTTCGGTCGTATCAAAATCATCATCAGTATCTTCTAAGTCAATATCATCATACTTATCTGGTTTAGTATTTTCCTTAAAGTTTATCTTTTCATCATCAATATTATCTTCTATCTTACTAGCACCCACTACCTTAGTATCTTCATCATTACCAGTTAGTTCACTTAACATATCCAGTGGTTCATTAGAACCTGTATCTTCTAAAGCCAAATCATCTAATAAAGCACTATTCTTATTAGTATCATAAAACTCTTCTTCATTACTATTAGTATCTTTTAATAAAGCATCATATCCTTCTTGTTCTTTTAGATTTATAGTATCAATAAGTTCAATTAACTTCTTAGAATCACTACTTACTTTACTTTTATTAGTATCATCATTTTCTTTAATATTTAAACCATCTAATATAGAAACATTAGTATCACTTAATTTCTTTAATCTTTCTACCCCATAGTCTGTATCATTATTATCTTTAGCTTTATTTAATATCTCATCTAAATTATATTCTCTAGTTTCTTCTAAATTAATATCTCTATTAACTAAGTTATGATCTATATCTTTTAAAGTATTACTACTAGGTTCACGATATTTTTTATCAAGCATACTTTTTAGTTTTTCTACATCAATAGTCGTAGTATTAGATTCAATTATTTCTTCTTCTCTTCTTGGTTCTATATCATCGATACTTGCAGCATCAATTCTTCTATAAAGATTAGCATTTTTTCTGACACGACTTGGTGTGGTTTCATTATAATCATTGTTCATATCATTACCTCAATTACTATCCATCAATAACATAATAGCATAAATCCTAATTTTTTGGTATTACTAATTTACTTTTTTCTATAATTATTGGTATAATTACATAGGAGGAAATAATATGAAAAAATTAATAGTAGATGGAACGGTATGTATGGGATGCGGTATGTGTGCTGCTATGGATGAAGAACATTTTGAAATGAATGATTCTGCAAGCATATCTCAAGTTAAAACTCAAGAACATCTTGATACACCAGAATTGCAAAATGCCGTTGATACTTGTCCAGTAGGAGCAATTAAGTTAGCAGAAGAATCAGAAGATGTTGCTGCTGAACCATTAGCAGCTTAAATAAGACTTTCGTAAGATTGTCTTTTTTTATTATCTTAAAAGCAAAAAAGCAAGACATAAAAAAGTCTCACTTATTAAATAATATTGATAATTGATTTCTAAGAATTAGCACCCTCACTTATTCTTCTTCCAGGTAGGTTTGCCTTTGCCAAACACACGACCTGTTTTACTCACTTTATTTTTTAGTTGACCTTTAATTGGTATGGTTCCGTACTTGATCCGGCACCCCCACTAATAGAAATGCTAGATTTTAAAAATAGAGTTGGACGCACCTCAGGACTACCAGACGCGTTAGCGTTAGAAACAGAGCTGGGAAAAACGCCGCCATTTGCATAAATACTAAAAATACAATCAGAAGAACTGGTACGATATGGAGCCATAGTCCATTGCCAATAATCAGATTTATATATATAATTATTAATTTTACAATCATTTAATTCAGAACTATCCAAATTATATAAGTTTTTAGAAAGGCAAGTCTGACGATTATTGTTTAACCCGCCACTAGTGGCATAACCATAATCACTTGGATACACCAAACCTATCTTACCCGTCCATGTCACTGGTCTATTATCAAAAGTTAAAGTCCCTCTTTCGTTAGCATAAATATAATCAGCAAGGCCACTATTGCTTACTGAACCATATAATTCTGTTGTTCCAATATTCCAAATTACGCTTTCAATTGTATTTCTAGTATTATCATTTTTTAAACCAGTAGTAGTAAAATCTATCTCAGTACAATTAAAAGTTTCTCCTTCAGCAATTGCTGCCGGCTTACAGCCTTTAGTACCATTATAATAAGAACCCATTTTACTATATATCTGTTGTCCATTATAAGAAATTATATCATTGGAATTAGTATAACCATCTTTTAAATATTCAACAGGATTTAACATCATCATCAATTGTGAATCAGACCAATCATTTGATCCCATTTGGCTTAATGATGAAGCAACTTTATATCTCTTTAAATCCCAAGAAAATTTGCCTAAGCTCTCATCTTTTATTATTTTTATTAAATTTTCTTTGGTCCCATCAGACTTAGTTATATTATTAAATAAACCAATTATACGCCATTTTTCACAAGTGCTATCGGATTGATTATTATAATCACTACAGTTAAAATAGACATAATTATCTGGATTTGCTCCTATATATCTTACATTGTTATCTGGATCATCACTTGCAAGATTAACCGTATCACTTAGAGCAAGCCTTGTGATTTTTTCAACTAAAGTTGGCAAAACAACTTTACCGCCTAAATCTAAATTAATAGTAAATTCTTGCCCTTGTTGATTATTTTGATCACCTTGATTAGCGTATTCTACTACTAAATAATATTTAGTTTCTGTCTTTGGATAAACAATAATATTTTTAAAATCTTCATCAGCTCCTCCAGATAACTCTAAAGTTGCACTACTAGGAATATTAC
>CAKOMH010000045.1:0-13226 GCA_934096595.1 uncultured Bacilli bacterium
ATTATTTTCAAAGATAATTTAGTTGGGATAAAGCGATTAAAGAACAAACCGAGGCGAACACTTAAGTCCGGTACTATTATTAGTTTATTTTGAAGAGTCTTATCAATGGCATATTTAGCTACTTGGTAAGATTTTTTTTCTTCAATATTAAATTTACCACCCGCTACTTTGTTAAATTCCGTGGCAACTGGGCCCGGACAAAGACATGATATTTTAACATGACTATTTTGGTGTCTTAATTCTTCATAAATGGCTAGAGTAAATTTTAGCACATAATTTTTAGTAGCATAATATGTATTTAAGCGAGGTCCGGCTAAAAAGCCAGCCGAAGAGGCAACATTTAATATCTGACCTTTATCCCTTTGATAAAAATCTTGTAAAAATAGTTTTGTTAATATATGAACGGCCTTTATATTTAAATTTATCATTTCTAATTCACGGTCAAGGCTAGTTTCGGTTGTTAATCCAAACAAGCCAAAGCCAGCATTATTAATTAATAAATCTATATTATCCTTTTTGGTCATTTCATATAGTTTATAACAGTTTTCTTCTACGCCTAAATCTAATTTTATAATTTTAACATCAGTTTTTAATGTTTTTTGTAATTCTTTTAATCTTTCTTCGCGACGGGCCACTACAATTAAATCCCAGCCTAGATTTGATAAATATTTTGCCATATCACGACCAAGGCCGCTTGAGGCTCCAGTAATAAGTGCTTTCATATACAATTATATAGACATAAGTCTATCCTTTCTTTAAATTATTTATATCATTATCTTACCATATTTTCAGATTTTAATTTATAATTATTATAGGTGTTGAATATGATTCATATATATTACTATCTTTTTATTAATTTGCTAAGTTTTATTATTTTGGGAATTGATAAATATTTAGCTATTAAGCATAAATGGCGTATTAGTGAAAAAACGCTTCTTATTTCTTTTATTTTAGGTGGTTTTTGGGGTGGTAGCCTTGGCATGGTAATTTGGCACCATAAAACTAAGAAATGGTATTTTAAATTATGGTTAGTTGTTGCCTTTATTATTCACTTTACACTTCTATATAATTTTTATTTTTCATAAACATTTTAGTTTTTATATTTTTTAACCATAGACAAAATAAGATGTCTGTCTAACTTATATTAATGGAAATGGTATAATTTATCTTTATAGAAAAAGAAATACCTAAAATCACTCAATTAGAATAAGTAAAAACCTTTTTAAATATGTAGCCCGCTCTGGGAGTGGAGGGTGGGAAGTAATAATAAATCAATAAGAAAACACCTATAATTATTTTTCCATCAAAAAAGAAAGCCTCAACCTAGAAACTTTCTTCATTTTTATTTTAATTAGCAGAAATAGCAGCTGCCAAAGCAGGATACATTTGTTTCTTACGAGAAACCATATCTGGTAAATATGTTCCTTCAGCAATTTCTTTAATTTTATAAGCTTCAGCAACAATGGCCTCAGAACCGGTACTGTAAAGTAAGTATGAACCATTTTTAACCGCATCAGTTACGAATAAGACAGCTAATTTATAGTTGTTTTTTACACACATTTCATCTAAATGAGCAATATACTTTGGCATATCTTTAGCAATTTCGTCAAAATCTAAAGTCATAACTTGACCAATACCGATAGAAGTTTCACCTAGTTTAAAGGTTTTGAAATCCTGTTCAACAATTTCAGAAATTGACATACCAGCTATCGAAGAACCGGCTTTTAACATAGCCATACCATATTCTTGAATATCAAGGTTAGCAATAGCAGCCAATTTACGAGCAACTTCCACATCCATATCAGTAGTTGTTGGACTCTTAAGCAATAAAGTATCCGATAAAATCGCACTTAGCATTAAACCCGCAATATTTTCAGGAATTTCAATGTTATTTTCTTTATAAATTTGATAAATCAAAGTACAAGTACACCCTACTGGCATAGAACGGAATTGAATAGGAATTTGAGTTCCTAAATTACCCAAATTATGGTGATCAATAATTTCCATAATGTCGGCTTCTTCTAAACCATCTACACTTTGAGCAGGTTGGTTGTGGTCAACTAAAATAACATTATATTTTTCATAATTATTTTGGTCAATTAATCTTAGCATTCCAACACAAGTATTATCTTGATTTACTATTGGGTAGTTAGTATGTCCTAATTTATTAGAAATAGTTATAAAATCATCACGATAGTCTGAATCAGTAAACTTGACTGGGTTAGGATTAATATTAATAGTTTCAATATAATTACAAAGTTTCATTCTATTAGCAGTAACATAAGTAGAATCAGGAGTACTAATTACATTAACTTGTTTTTCTTTAGCCTTTTCAATTAATTCTTCGGGGAAGGTTCTATCACCAACGATAATAATTAGTTTAACACCACAATCAATGGCATAATCAATTATATATTGTCTATCAGCCACGATTAGAATGTTATTATTATTTAATTCGATTCCTTCGGTGAAAGTCTTACTCTTGTAAGCAGCAGCAATTATTTCCCCTTTAATTTCATCATCGAATTTTAATACTTCTTTACCATTTAATACTTCTAAAATATTTTGATATGATGTATTTAACTCATAAATATCCCCTTGAATAATATTTTTAGCCATCTCTTTAACATTAATATAACCTTTTAATTTGTTATTTTCATCAACAAGAGGAAGACCAGTTACGCCAAGTCTTTGTAATTCTTCAAAGGTTTTAGCTATAGATGTATGTTCATTAATATAAGCATCTTTTAAATAAGACATATTCTTAATTTGAACTTTTACATCATTTAAATACTTAGGTTCTTCTACTTTAAAATAATCTAAAGCAAATTTTGTTTCTTTATTTATATTTCCTAAGACTCTTGGTTCAGTAGTCCAACCTAGTTTATTCTTTAAATAAGAGTAACTGATGGAAGCACAAACGGAATCAGTATCTGGTTTTTTATGTCCAATTACATAAGTCATTTTCATTTTTACTACACTTCTTTCTTTTCTTCAATAGGGTTATTATAGCACAACTTTTTTAAATTTGAATAGGGCTTATTTATTTTTAATTCTAAATTTCTGTATGATTGATTGCAATTTTACTTTTTTTAGTCGTTCATTTTTTTAGTCATTCATTTTTTTATTCGTTTATTTTTTTAGTCGTTTATTTGTTTATTTTTTTATTTGTTCATTTTTTATTTATTAGATTTCATTTCAAATAAAATATCTCTTAATTCCATGGCGCGTTCAAAGTCTAAGTTTTTAGCAGCTTCATTCATTTGCGTTTCAATAGATTGCATTAGTAAAGCTTTATCTTTCTTACTCATCTTTGTCTTTTCTTTACCGCTATCATCTTTGATTTCATTAGATACAACTTCTCTTATTTCTTTAATGATAGTTTTGGGGGTAATATGATGTTCTTTGTTGTACTCTTCTTGAATATGACGACGGCGATTGGTTTCTTTGATAGTCTCATCCATGGCTTGACTTATGGTATCAGCATACATTATGACATGACCACTTGCATTTCGAGCCGCGCGCCCGACGGTTTGAATTAAACTTCTTGTACTTCTTAAGAAGCCTTGTTTATCAGCGTCCATTATACAAATTAAAGATACTTCGGGAATATCGATACCTTCTCTTAAAAGGTTAATCCCAACCACACAATCATATTTACCGCATCTTAAGTCATGAATAATTTTTAAACGGTCAAGGGTCTTAACCTCACTATGTAAATAAGCAACTTTTATCCCTACTTCTTTTAGATAATTAGTTAATTCTTCAGCCATTCTAATAGTTAAGGTTGTAATAAGAACTCTTTCATTTTTATTTTTACGAATATTTATTTCGGAAATAATATCATCAACTTGACCTTCAGTTGGTCTTACTTCAATTTCTGGGTCTAAAAGGCCAGTTGGTCTAATAATTTGTTCGACATATTGATTATGCGTATGTTCTAGTTCATAATCACCTGGGGTTGCTGATACATAAATAACTTGGTTTATTTTTTTCTCAAATTCTTCATATTTTAATGGACGGTTATCAAGGGCACTCGGTAAGCGAAAGCCATAGTCTACAAGAGTTTGTTTACGCATTCTATCGCCATTATACATACCACGGACTTGAGGTAAGGTTACATGAGATTCATCTACGACTAATAAAAAGTCATCAGGAAAGAAATCCATCAAGGTAGAAGGAGTTTCGCCTTCACCACGCAAGGCCAGATGACGAGAATAATTTTCTACGCCATTACAAAAGCCAGTTTCTTTAAGCATTTCTATATCATAATTAACGCGTTCTCTTAGTCTTTGTTCTTCTAAAAGTTTATTATTATCTTTAAAAAATTTTAATTGTTTTTCTAATTCTTCTTGAATGCGTCTTACCGCTTCTTGAAGCTTTTCTTTACTGGTAACAAAATGGGTAGCAGGAAAAATAGAAATGTTTTTTACTTGTTTTTCTAAAACACCAGTTAAGGGATCAAATATGCAAATACGATCAACTTCATCACCAAATAGTTCAATTTTAATGCCATGAGATTTTTCACTGGCTAAAATAATATCAATAGTATCCCCATGAACGCGGAAAGTACCACGATGAAAATCTAAGTCATTACGCTCATAGGTCATATCAATAAGACGATTTAAAATCTCTGACCGACTTATTTTTTGACCAACACTTAAGATTAACATAGAGTTAACATAGTCTTCTTTATCACCGATACCATAGATACAAGATACCGAGGCAACAACGATAACATCGCGATTATTAATAAGACTCGAAGTGGCTCCATGACGAAGTTCATCTATTTCATCATTGATAGAACTATCTTTTTCAATATAAGTATCACTTGAGGGAACATAGGCCTCTGGTTGATAATAGTCATAATAAGATACAAAGTATTCAACATGGTTATTAGGGAAAAACTCTTTTAACTCTGAATAAAGTTGACCCGCAAGAGTCTTGTTATGAGCCAGAACTAGGGTTGGTTTGTTCGTTTTAGCAATAACATTGGCAATCGTAAAAGTTTTACCTGTTCCCGTGGCTCCCAGTAAAACCTGTTCTTTCTTGCCATTATTTATTCCTTCTACTAGTTCTTTTATGGCTTCGGGTTGGTCGCCACTTGGTTGATATTTTGATACTAATTCAAACATATATAATTCCTCCAATAAATTATGGTAGTGTGAATAGTTTTACACACTATCTAAATTCTAAATCATTATTAGTTTAGTTAATTATTTAGTATTAATACTTTATTTACTTAATAAATTATTTTATAACTTATTTCATATTAAATAAAATATTAAGTTTTCGCCTATAATTCTAGCATTATTTATAAATAAAGACAAGAAAAAAGAATAACCATAATTAGGCAAACATAGTTATTCTTTTTAACTAAATATTATTTTTAAGTACTATTTTTTATAGTTAACATATAGTTGATTTCTAATCATTCATTTTAATAACAAATTTAATTGGACAATCAAGACCTTTTTCAAAATTTTCTAAAGAGGTTTGAACATCAGTCATTTCGATTTCTTTAGCAAATCGTTCTAAGTCTAATTTTCCTTGGTGCATTAGTTCGATAACATTTTCAAATTCTTTCGTTGTAAAGAACAAACTGCCTGACAAATGATATTCATTATTAACAAAGTTAAATACATTAATTTCTGGAGCATTGCCATAGGCAATTAAAACCATATGACCGCCTTTTTTTAAATGGTTTAACCCCATAGTACTAGCACTTTGATTACCAGAGCATTCGATTACGGCATCAAATCCAGATGGTGCTACTTCTTTTAATTTTTTATCAATTTGTTCATCTTTGGCATCAAAGGCTGCTCTAACAAAGCCGGAATTTATTACTAGGTTTATACGACTATCATTGGCCTCTGTAACATAAACTTCTTTAATTCCTAAGGCATGAGCGCAAGCGGCTGCAAACATCCCGATGGGTCCACATCCTGTTATTAAAACTTTACTATTTTCATTTACTTGGGCAAGTTTTAATCCATGCATAGAAATGGAAGCGGGTTCGACCATAGCGCCAGCTGTAAAGCTAACATTATCTGGTAAAATTCTAACCATATCTTCTCTTACGGCCACATATTGTCCATATCCACCATCAGAGCCAATACCTGCGCCACCTTCTAAAACATGGTCGCAGATATTTTCACGGCCAGTGCCACAAAATTCACAAGTATCTTTTAAGCAAGAATCAATTTCCATAGCCACTACTCTATCACCTTTTTTAAAAGTGGTGCTACTGCCAGCATCATATATTTCACCAGCAAATTCATGACCAATAACAAAGTTTGTTCCAGCGTTATAACCTGTTTGCCAAATCATATGAATGTCTGACCCACATATTCCTGTTCTTTTTACTTTTATGACTACCTTATTGCCTGTAGCAACTGGTATATCTTTTTCAATTATTGCAAATTTCTTGGGTTCTACCAAAGTTAATGCTTTCATTTAAATAAATCACCTATCCTTAACTTGAGTATACCAAAATTTTAATAAATTAGTAGAAAATTAATTAAATAATTTATTTATTATGTAAAATAAGTGCCAATCATTATTAGGGTAACGGAAAAATTGGTAAAAGTTAATATTTAAAAAAGTCGCCTTGTAAATTTATAAGGGGACTTTAAATTCTTGTTATTCTTTTTACAATTACTTTTAATTTGTTATTTAATCATTATTTTTTTCGTTAATATTATTATCTTTAGTAGTTATAGTTTTTTGTTCTTTTAATTTATCAAACATATCACGAACGCTTTTACTATTGTTAGTTAGTTTCTTAATTGTTATAGCATCAATTTTATCATTAGCAATTCGTAAATTTTTATCACTAGATAATAAGGCTTCTTTAGTTTTTTGTAAATGGTCAATCGTTTTATCAATTTCCTCAATGGCAGTCGCAAACTTTTTACTGGCAAGGTTATAATTGCGACTAAAATCATCTTTAAATTTATTTAAATTATCTTCAAAGTTAGAAATATCAATATTTTGATTTTGAACAAATTTTAATTCTTTTTTATAAGCTAATGTATTTAAACCCATACTTCTTATTAAGGTTATTAGAGGAATGAAAAATTGAGGTCTTATGACATACATTTTCGGATAACGATAACTAACATCAACTATACCCGTATTATAATAATCATTATCTATTTCTAAAAGCGATACTAAGACAGCATATTCACAATTTTTCTCCTGACGATCTTTATCTAATTCTTTAAAAAAGTCTTCGTTTTTATGTTTGCTTGCTGTCATGTCAGCTTCATTTTTCATCTCAAACATTATAGATGTTATTTCGGTTCCTTCATCATCATAATCTCGGAAAATAAAGTCGCCTTTAGAACCTGTTTTAGCATCATTATCTTTTTCAAAGTATGCATTTTTAAATAATGGTCGAAGTTTATTAAATTCTGTATTACAATGAACTTCTAGAGATTCACCTATCATTTTAGTTGATTGACGGGCTTTAAAGTCTTTATAGTATGCTATCTGTTCATCTTTAGCTTTTATTTTTTCTTCGTAGGTAGCTTTTAAAGAATTTTCTTTAATTAAGTATTCACTCTTAGAAGTTTCTAACTTTGTAGTTAATTTTTCTATCTCTTGAACACTCTTTGATTTTTCTTCTTGTAAAGCTAACTTGTATTTAGTTTCTTGAAGTTTTATAGCATTATTATGGTCATTATCGATATTTTCTAATTTTACTGTTAACTCATTTATTTTAGTTTGTTGTTCATTAATTGTTTTGGTGTATTCATCCTTTAGATTTTGACTTTCTTTTTCGTATTTTCTTTCTAAATTTGTTTCTTGAAGTTTTATAGCGTTATTATGGTCATTATCAATATTTTTTAATTTTACTGTTAACTCATTTATTTTAGTTTGTTGTTCATTAATTGTTTTGGTGTATTCATCTTTTAGATTTTGACTCTCTTTTTCATATTTTCTTTCTAAATTTGTTTCTTGAAGTTTTATAGCATTACTATGGTCATTATCAATATTTTCTAATTTTACTGTTAATTCATTTATTTTAGTTTGTTGTTCATTAATTGTTTTGGTGTATTCATCCTTTAGATTTTGACTCTCTTTTTCATATTTTCTTTCTAAATTAGCTTCTTGAACTTCTAAGGCTGTATCTTTTTCATTATTAAATTGTCTCTCTCGTTCTTGTAAATCCTTTCTAAACTCTTCATCTCTTACTTGTTTAGCAATAGAGTTATAAGATTGTTCATCAATTTGAAATACAGTCTTACAATGTGGGCATTTTATTTCATTCATAATTTAATATCCTTTCTTTAAAAATTGTTTATTTAATTTTGTTAATTGATATTGTTACTTAATTAACTAATTAGTCAATTTTCTTATTTTGAGATTATTTTCTTGTTTTTTATATGCTACGAGTTTTTTTATTTATTTCTAATTGGCTTCTTGCATGTTTTCGTAAATTTCTTTTAAAAGATAATTGCTAGAGTACTCATCATATAAACCATGGTCAGTGTTACCATAATCGATGTTTTTATTAATTATTTCATATTGAATATGGGGATTAATTTCTTTAACTTGGTTTAAAATTTTGAGATATATTTCAAGCGGTATTAGTTTATCAGTTGCCGACAAATAGTAAAATGTTGGAATTTGTAACTTACCATAATCAGTTTCAATATGATAATTTTCTTCAGCTTCATATATGGTCTTTTTACCTTCAAAAATCCCCTTTATTTTAGTAAACTGGCTATTATTTTGGAGAAGATACTCTTGCTTTTGATAACTAAATTGATACTTTGGATTTAAGTTATAAATAATTTGTGGCGATGTTGGGCATATTAAATGGACTTGTTTTATTGTGCTAACAGGAATTGTGCTTATTTTTGTTAAGTAATATTCAATTGTTAAGGCACCAACACCCGTACCAATAAAATAAATATTTTGAAATGAATACTTCGTTTTCAAATATTTAAGAATATCTTTTAAGTCTTTAGCGAGTCTAGTATATAGGGTATCACGCTTATCCATTTTATTATTTACTAAGCTTTTTCCGTGATTACGCATATCGTAGCGAAAAACACAAAATTCTGAGTCAGCTATTATGGTATTGGCTAAAATTTCATAATTGCCATATGGTTTATTTTGAAACTTTATTTTATTATTTTCTTTTTTAATGATATCATTTTCAATTACAGGAAAAATGCCATTTTCATCTTTGTTATATCCGCCTTCATGAAGCATGATTACAATATTTTTGGCATTGGAATTTCCTTCTAGTACGCCATCAATAAGCCATTCATTTTCACTAAATTTTTGTACTGTTATTACTTCGTGCATATTAACCTCTTAAATTATTATACATTAGGTTATTTTTTTATTCTATAATTTATAAAAAGTTTTGTGCAAAAAATCACAAAACTTTCATTTTTAATCTTCAAGAATTTTAGCAAACTGTTTAGATGTAAACTGTGTATAAATTTCATCTTTTAACATTTTATCTTCAATTCTTTTTAATTTTAATTTATTATCACTAACTATTACTTCTAAAATATAATATTTAGCTGTTACATTGGCAGTCATTTTGTCATATTGTAGACCATAGACATAACGCCTACCGTTATAATCTAATTCATCTGCTATATAGATAGAAGTTCCATCTTGCAAATTTATTATTTTATCTTTCATTATAAGCTTCTTCCTAAAGTTTTGGCTACATCGGTAACATGTACCCAAGCTCTACCAGTACCATCGCTGTTAGCTAAGTTAGCTACTACATCTTTGGGATTTATTCCTAAATTTTCAATAGTTTCGATGATGTCTTGACCATGTTCTATAGGTAATTTAATCATTTTACCATTATTATTGTAATATAAGTTTTTAATGATTGTATCACCATCATTTATAATACTTTGATTTAAATGAACACCATTAACTCCGTTATAAGCATCATATGAATTTTTATAGCCATTGATTATTTTGCTTTCTGTGCCGATATTGTCTCCCACTTTAAAAGATGATATATCGGTATTAGTGGCATTGCCAGTTGCACCAGAACCTGATGTTACACTGCCGCTACCTGAAGAATTTGCTGATGAACTAGCTGTGCTTGATGAACTACTTGCACTACTGTTAGAATTATGAGCAACATTTTGATGTTTAGCCAATTTAGAAAAGGCTCTTCCTAAAGCAGCTAAATCCATTGTTACTAAACCAGCTGTAACAGTATTAGCTATAGTTATTAAGACTTCCTTATTACTGAAGAAATTACTAATTTTTTCAGATTTTGATTGTGATAATTTTTCAAACATATTAAATGTAGCTAATTTTTCTAAGTTGGCTGTTCTTAATAAAGCACTTACTTTATTACATAGTTTATTAGATGGTTTTTCGGCTGAACCAATTGTAGCACTATCTCCATTTATTTCTTTTTCTGCTAAAATATTAGCATAAGCGCGAGCTTGGGTTATTATGATTGCACCAATGGCGTTTGCCGCAACAATGCCAACTGGTCCTAAAACGAAGGCTAGATTGTAGCCAACAGCACCACCAATTATTGGGCAAACAGCTTTTGGTAGTTTTTTAGCCCATTTTTTTAAGATTTCTGGGTTTGCAAGATTTTTTAAATCTTTTACCTTATCTTTAATCTTACCAAAATCTTTTTTCTGCTTTTTTGTTACAGATTTTAAAATTTTTTCTGCTTCACCTAAAGTTTTAATTGAATTAGCTCTGATAGTTTCGTCTTTATTTAATTCATCTTTTTTATTTTTTAGGTATTCTTCACTAGAATTTTCAGGAATGCTATTACTTTGTAATAATTCTTTTTCATCTTCATTTAGCGGTTGCTTTTCTAGCATTTTTCCAATAATTTCAGATAATTTATGATTTGTTGATTGTTTGGCATTTGCATTTTCCAATAAATTACGAGTTGCCTCAATAGTCGAATAATCTGCTTCTATTTCTCCATCAGTAAGTTTAGGTTTCATTTTTTTAGTATTATCGCCATCAATTATATTATATAATATTTCTTGACCATTATCTTGTCTATCAAAATATTTTTTATTATCTTCAGCAACAATTTCATCGCTAACGCCATTTTTATCTTTTAACATTTGATATTTTGATGAAGAAGCAAAAACATATTTTCCATAATCTTGATAGTTATTTAAAATCTTTATTTTGCTTGAATAAGAAGTTATATTTTTTATTGATTCTCCAAATGGGGTGTTTTTATTACCACCTTCTAATTCTGTTTCATGGCTTATACTATCTATGTCCTTAAAAAATTTATAATATTCATCAGAGTAATTTCTTTTAAACAAACTATCAATTAGAGCTGCAACAATAAAAATTGTATAAATTTGATTATTAACTTGATTAGGATTTTTAGGACTAAATGCTTCTTCTAATGAATCTTCTTCAATCATTTCGGCGATATAATCCGCAATTTCAAATTCTTCTTTAGTTAACTCTTCATTATTTGCAGCTTTCTGTGTAATTTTTATTAATTTTTCAAAACTGGTATTAGCAGGAATCTTTGGTTTCTTTTTATCCTTATAAACATATTTATATTTTTCTATAATAAGTCCAAAATTAATATAACCTTTATCAGGAGTATCAAAAAGACCGCCAGTTGTTGAACTTAGCTTTGCTGTATAATCCTTTACTTCATCATCAGAAGAAGTGGTAATACCATCATCATAAGCCTTTACAAATGTTTCCGTTTTATTTTCGGCCATCATTTTTAAAGACAAAGCAAATATTCTTTTGTATGCAACATAATCTTTAAATATATCACTTTCTTTATCGTTTAGTGGGCAATCTACATTATCGCGTCTTAAATTATTAGTAAAATTTTCAGCAAAAGTTGGTCCCCAAAACGACTCTAAATTTTTAGCAAATAAGTCATCAAACCAAGAAAGTGTGCTTTTATCGATACCGTCATTCATACGATATATTTCAATTGGTGTTTTATCAATGTTATCTATGATAAAATCATAATCAAAATAAATATGTTCTTGATAAGTTAAATTCAAATTAATATTTTGTAAATATTCATATTCTTTATTTGTTAATTCCATAACTTTATTTTTCATTTCTATTCCCCCGTTAATTTTGCTACCAATTTTCTAATGTTTTCAGTAAATATTGGTAACAATCCATTTAAAATTTTTGGATTTTCTTCTTGCTTCCAATCCCCATTTGTTACCTCATAGACTTTGTATTCGTCCATTGTTGGTTCGTTATTTTTATCTAATTTTGTAACCATAACATAAATATTATTATTCTTTTCAAGTATATCTAAGATGAGATAGTTTATGTTATCGATAACTTTAATATCACCGATTTTCATGCGTATCCCCCATTCGGCTGTTATATTAACACAAATTATAACAATTTACAAGTCTTACTTTCACTTGCTAATTCGTCAAAAATAATAATAATTTACTTGGACTTTCAAATAAAAAAAGACCAAGTGCTAATTATCTCGGTCTTGACTACGGGCGATTAAAAGGAGTCTTAATATTTGAAGAATTGAGGCCATAACGCCTGCAACATATGTTAGAGCGGCTGCTGATAAGACATTTTTAGCGCCTTCTATTTCAACTTCAGCTAACAAGTGATATTCTTCTAATTTATTTAAAGCTCTTTTAGAAGCATCAAACTCAACTGGTAAAGTTACTAATTGGAAAAGCAATCCACAACAAGTTAAACCAATACCAAGGTAAACCAACTTAAGTGCTTGAAATAAAAAGCCTATTAAAATTATGTAATATGAAACACTGGTGGCAACATTAACAACTGGATATATGACAGAACGAATTCTTAAAAATGAATAATTTTCTTTATCCTGAATAGCATGGCCACATTCGTGAGCCGCGACGGCAGCGGCCGCTATAGTATCTCCATGAAATATATCAGTTGATAAACGAACAACTTTTCTTGTTGGATCATAATGGTCTGTTAATTCGCCTTTTATTTCAACAATATGAATATCTTGCAAACCATTTTCATCTAAAATTCTTCTTGCTACTTCTTGTCCTGTTAGCTTGCAAGTATTCTTTTCTTTCTTATATCTATTATAACTGCCGCTTATTTTAACTTGAGCAATTAAAGGTATTAATATAATTAATAGTCAGACTGTTGACAAAGTAAATTTTGCCATCAGTCTTTTCTTTGGCACTAAAATGGTGTATAATTAACTCGTAAGGCAGCTCATATATTCCAATTTTGAGCTTACTAGC
>CAKOMH010000046.1:0-12595 GCA_934096595.1 uncultured Bacilli bacterium
TTACTAAAGAGTTGATTGAAAAAGAACGAAAGATTATTTTATCCGAAGTTAAGATGGGCAAGAATAACCCATATCAAGTGTTGTATTATACTTTAAATGGTACCGTGTTTTCTAATGATAATCATCGTAATTATGTTACTGGGGATATCGATGATGTAAAAAATATTAGTTTAGATGAAATAAATTTAGTTTATAATACTTTTTATCACCCAAGTAATATGTTTTTAACGATTACGGGTAATTTTGATCCAGAATATTTAAGTGTTGTAATTAAAGAAAATCAGAGTAAAAAAGAATTTCCTAAGTATTTAGAACCAGAAAAAATTAAGCAAAAAGAGCCAGAGCGAGTAGCCGTTAGAGGAATCGATATTGCAGGAAATATCGCTTTACCTAAGTTAAAATTGGCTTATAAAATTAAAAAAGATAGTTTGGGTAATTTATCTGATTTAGAAAAATTATTGTATGTAAGAATTATTTTAAATGCTAATTTTGGGACTACTAGTGAATTAAAAGAGAAGTTACTAGAAAGTAATTTGGTAACTAAGTTAGGAACAATGGCCACAATAGTAGGGGAGTATTTAGAGATTGTTATTAGTGCTGAGACGATGTATCCCAATGAAATAACGAAAATTTTACAAGAAACTTATAGTAATATGGATATTACTAAGAAGCGTTTAGAAAGAAGAATTCGTTGTAATATCGCTGATTTTATTTATGGCTTGGATGATATCGAGTATACCAATACAGTTATTCAAGATAATATAATTATGTATGGTAAAATAATTACTAATACATATGATATCATTAAAAATTTAAATGTAGAAACAGCTTTAAAGATTATAAAAGATATTCAGACTGAAAATAATTGTTTTGTGATTATGCATCCATTAAAAGAAGAAAAACAGCCTTTAGAAGATTAAAGGTTGTTTTTGAAATTTTAGAGTAAAGTTTTTAATCATAATTATTAGGATTTTTATTTAAGAAATTTGTAAAAAAATATTCTTTATGATAGAATATTTGCAACTTAAGAAAGGAGTTTATGGATGATAAAAACATTACTAGAACAAATTAAAGAAGGTATAAGATTAAGAAAATATAATGAATTAAGACAAAAGTATTTAAAAAAATTCATTTGCAATATTGGGCGAATTGTAGAAGAAGAAAATAGAATAATATGTTATGTTAATCAAAAATCTCTTGAAGAATTTAGAGGCGTTGACCCATGTTATAGTTTACGACTTAATGGTATGACAATTGCCAGAGAAGAAATAGCTGAAAAATTTAACTTTAATAAGCTTGTATATTATATTTTTGATAATATTTCATTTAACAAAGCCATAAAAATGACATCTGATTGTGCACAAGTTATATTTAAGAATTGCTCATTTAATAAAAATGTTGGGATATTATGGGGTGATGAGATTACTTTTGAAAATAATAAGTTCAAAGATCATTGTAATGTTTATTATTATGGAAAATGTTTTTTAACTGCTAATAATGTAAAAAAAATTTCTTTTATAAATGAAAATTTTATGAATAGTTATGAGTTAAAAGAATACGGTAATCCTTTATTTGGAATGATGATAGACGCTGGAGTAGTGGAAATTATTAATTCAGAAATAAATGCTGAAGCTCCAGCTGCTATAAATATTAAAGCAAAAAAGTTAAGAATAAAAAATTCCAAACTACAGGCTCCTGAAATTTTTATCGACTCACAAAGTATTGAATTTGATGGCACAATGCAAGCTAGTGATAGTGTAATGATAAAAAATGCTAATTGTGATTTTTCAGGTATGGTAAAATCACCAATTATTATATATAATGGGATAGATTTAGCAAATAAAATAAATAGTACATGCGATATAACATCAGATACAGTTACATTGGCAGAGGCACGAAAAGAATTTGCTGAAAAATTAAAGATTGTGAGCGATTATTGCCAGCAGATAAATGCTAGACAAATGCAAGTTGTTCAGAATAATTTAAATAATAGAAGCGTTTTAAGAACTTTAAAGAAAAAATGATTATAACTATATGTTGAAATGGATATCGTTTCCTTGAATATAAGAAACTTTAATTCATATCAAAAGTTATAATCATTTTTTGGATTTATAAAACCGTTTTAATAATTTATATTTTTTAATATCTGCACTATAGTCATTTTTAGTTATTATTTTTAAAAATACTATTAGTTTGGACTGTTTAAGATAGATTTATTCAATAAAAAAACACCGAATAATCAGTGCTTTACATGTCAATTTTGGAGCAAGTGAGGAGAATCGAACTCCCGTCTCAACCTTGGCAAGGTCGCATTCTAGCCGTTGAACCACACCTGCATTTATCTGCTTTGTTTCCTTCAACTGACTACTTAATAATACCAAAAAAACTGCAAGATTTCAAGTAAAAAATTAAAATTTATGGTATAATGTTCGTATATTAGAAGAATAGGTGATAAATATGCTAAAAAGTATGAAGAAAAGTGATATTTTTAAGATGTTTTTGGCTCTTATTTCATTGTTTTTAATCTTTGGAATAATCTTTTATTTTTATGGTACTCTCCAAAGAAAAGAAGAGCCAGTAAATGTTAGTAAGGTGGAAAATAATATTCCAACTTATGGGTATTATATAAATGATAATGCTTCTTCCTATTATAAAGACGAATTTGCTAAGTTAAAAGAAATATTAGAAGCTGAAGAAGTAGATGAAAATGCTTATATAAATCAGCTAGCCAAAGTCTTTGTAATTGACTTGTTATCTTTAAACAATAAGATTAATAAATATGAGGTAACTAGTTCACAGTATTTTAACACTACTAAAAAAGAGATGTTTATTAATAAAGTAGTAGATAATTTTTATGATTATATTGAAGATAATGCTTATAATGACCGTAAACAATTATTACCAGAAGTTAGTGATGTTGTAATGAATGAACTTAAAACTACTACTTATAAAATGGGGGAAGAAAGTGTTTCTGCCTATGAAGTAACGGCTGATGTTACCTATGCAAGTGATTTAGGTTATGATAAAAAGGTCGATGTTATTTTAACTAAAGAAGATAATAAATACAGCGTTGTAGCCTATGGACCAGTTGAAAATAACAAAGATATAAAGAATAATAAAAAATAGAAAGAATTTCTAATGATTTCTTTCTTTTTAAATGTCTTTTATTAGGTTTTAAAATTGAGAAGATAAATTATTTAAACATAAGAATAAGTAGTCTTATATAAGGATAAATAGTTTTATAAAGAGTAGTAATTTAGATAAAAACAATTAAGTATCTAGAATATTTAAAGCTTTTTAAAACATAAAAAATGAGAAGTGCTTTACTCCTCATTATCAATTACTGTATCATTTTCACCACGAGTAGGCGTATCATTAGCATTATTTTCACTATTACTGTTATTATCATTAGTATTAGAATTATCAATATTGCTTGACCTTCTATTAACATAAAGAGTTAAATTAGTACCTGACTCAATTACCGAATTAACATGAATTGACTGGTCAGCAACAATTCCATCAGCATATAAATAGTTGAAATGTTCATCACCTTCATAAACTTCTACTTTTGTTAAGTTAACCCCATTACTTGCAGCCCAGTTACTAGCATAAAGATCTGAAGAACCAATTAAACTTGGCATCGTAGCAACTGATTTGGCGCCATAGATTTTTTTGCCATAAAATTTTAATGTGTAATCTTCGTTATAATCAATACTAAATGTTTTATTAGGAACCTTTTCAATTAGTTCTAAATTAGTTTTCATCATTTTTTTGATATCTTCTAGACTATCTTTATAATAACCTAGGGCTGATGTAGTAGAATAACCAAGATAAACAGGTAGACTATAAGTTTCTAAAGTGGTTTTGTAAATAGAAAACTTTACTTCATTACCATTAATAGTATTTACAAGGAGTGATTTACCAACATCATATAAAGATAAAATTTGGTCAGTAGTCATGTTGGTATCCATATTTTTTTGAACGGCATTCAAAACATTTTTAAAATCATCAAAACTGCGAAGGGTTTTAGCTTTTTCAACGATAGCTTCCACGACATCTTGTTGGTGTCTAATCCGGTCTAAGTCAGAACCAATGTATTGATGACGATTACGGGCATAGGCTAGAGCCTGCTCACCATTTAAAGTTTGAACTCCCGGATCCATACAGACAACTTTATCGCCAAATTCACGGTTAGAGTTTTGCTCACAAACCTTGCCACCATAATTAACCCCAGCATTATACCAACTCCAAGGCTCTTCAACATTAACTGTAACGCCCCCTAGAGCTTCAACTAAATCGACAACCCCTTTAAAATTCATTTTGACATAATAATCAATATCAATATCCGTAAGTTGTTTCATGGTATTAATAACACAACTAGTACCATAAGCCGCCGAAGAATTTATTTTAGCTAAGGCATTATTACGACATTTAATAGGAACATAAAGATCTCTTGGCACGCTAAACATTGAAGCTGATAAAGTTTTAGGATTAAAAGTTACCATCATTAAAGTATCCCCGTTGAAAGCCCCATTAGCATTAAGACCATTGGCTTCACTATCAACTCCCATTACTAAAACAGTAAATGGTTCCGTCAACTTTTTATTAGTATAGCTGATATTATCTTGATTTTTCATTTCTTTGCTATATTGTAAAACCACTTTAGTTTCATCTTTAATATTTTGATATTTTTCTTCCGAAGCAAAGAGAATAGTGTAGTTACTTGAAACAAAACAAGCATCAATCTTACCACTATATAAATCATCTAACATGATATAAAAATCTTCATATTGATATAATTTATTAGATAAGTTATCTTTAGCTATCAATTCTTTAGCTAAAACATTTCCCTCAATATTAGAAGTATCACTAATGATACCAATTTTACTATCACTATCGAAATCTTTATCTTTAAGACTGATTAAGTAGGTTGTATAATTTATGGTATCTTTACTGATATTATCTATTTCTTTATAAATAGTATCAATATAATAACCAGCTACAAAGAAAATACCATTAAACAAAAGAGTAAATATAATCATGATAATGAAACTAGAATACTTTTTATTAATGACATAGACCAGCCCCATGATTAGCCATACTAAAAACCAGATTCCAAAGAGAATAATAAGTATCATCCGGACTAAGGTTTCAATACCCGTCAGGACGGCGATGTTTTTTACAAAGATTGCATAACCTATTATATATGCGATTAGAGTTATTATTAAAATACTTAAATAAACTTTGTTACTGTTTTTTAATTTTTGAATAAATTTATTCATAAGAGGTCTCCTTATTTTCTATTTTATTATATCCTAATTGGTTTAATTTAACAATATTTTCTTTTGGTAAATAATTAGCTTTCCTTTTGGTAAATAATTGGCTTTATTATGATAGAGAGTAGAAGAAGAAAATACGAAAAAATTTATAATTGTAAAAAAGTAAAAAAGATGTCAAGTGGTTATGATAAAATTGGTATCTTAATATAAA
The DNA here is from genome assembly GCA_934096595.1 of uncultured Bacilli bacterium. Classification (GTDB taxonomy): domain Bacteria; phylum Bacillota_I; class Bacilli_A; order RF39; family UBA660; genus CAG-605. Next base: position 5,491 of record CAKOMH010000046.1, read on the forward strand.
TGTGTTATAATTTTATTCGAAGCGAAAAGCTTTATAAAATTATTTAAAAGATTATACAAGATTACCTAATGATATTTATTCTTTAGAATATTTTAGGATTGTAAATGAATATAGTTTTAAGATTAAATATATTTTAAAGATTAAATATATTTTAAAGATTAAATGGGATTTTAGGGTTAAATGATTTTAGATAAATAAAACTTAGAAAAAATATAATTTTTAAAAGGGTGAGATGAATGAAGAAAAAAAAGAAAAAGAAGTTTTATCAATATTTTAATGTTTTGTTGTTAGTAGTAAGTATTATTTTTTTAATATTACTTTATTTTACTAATGTTTTAAATTTGTTGTATTTTAGTTTGATTGGTGTAGTTTTAGTTGGATTAGCTTTATTTTTAATTAGAAATATTAAGCATAAACATATATGGGCTTTATTTTTAGGGATAGTTTTGTTTGTAATTGAGATAATTGGTTGTGTTTATTTAAATAAGACGAATAGTTTTTTAGATAAAATTCATACGAAAACCGAAATTGAAGCTTATAAAGTTGTTGTTTTAAATAATTTAGAGACAACTATTTCTGATTTAAAAGAGATTGGGGTTTTAAAAAATACTGATGAAGGTTATACGAGGGCAGTTAAGGAGATACAAGAAAAAATCGATAAGACTATTACTTTTGATGATGTGTCTAGTTTGACTTCGGCTCTTTTAATGGAAAAAATTCCTGCTATTTTGATTGATAATGCCACAGATACTGTTTTAAGAGAAAATGATACGGCTTACGCAAGTAGTACGAAGAGTATTTATAATTATGAAATTACAGTTAAGACCAATGTAAAAGAAAATAATATTGATATAACGAAGAATACTTTTAGTGTTTATATTAGTGGGGTTGATACTTATAATAAGATTGCCACAAAGACAAGAAGTGATGTTAATATTGTTTTAACTGTTAATCCTGTTACTAAAAAAATTGTTATGGCTCATATTCCGAGAGATTATTATGTTTCTTTATATGGTAAGAATAGTAAGGATAAACTAACTCATGCTTCTTTATATGGAATTGATACGGCTATGAAGACGGTAGAAAATTTTACGGGAGTTAAGATTGATTATTATGTAAGACTTAATTTTACTTCTTTGATTAAAATTGTTGATTTACTTGGGGGCATTGATGTTAATAGTAAGTATGCTTTTGAAACCGGTATTTATGATTCGACAATGACCAAGACTTATAAATTTAAGAAGGGTCTTAATCATTTAGATGGTGATGCAGCTTTATCATTTGTTAGGGAAAGACATTCTTTTGCTGATGGTGATATTACTAGAGGCGAAAATCAGATGATAGTCTTAGAAGCTTTGATTAAAAAGGCTATGAGTCCAAAGATAATAACTAGTTATACAAAATTTTTAGATGTTTTAGATGATGCAATGATTACTAATTTGACTAAAAAAGAAATTACGGATTTTATAAAGAAGGAGATTAGTAAACCATCTAGTTATGAAATAGAATCGGTTAGTTTAAATGGAACTTCTGCTACTGAATATACTTTCTCTTATCCAATGAGTAAGTTATATGTTATGGTTCCTGATGAAGAAATCTTGAACAAATACAAGGAAAAGGTAAGTGCTTTATACTAGGTTATAAGCATTTATCTTTTTTTGCTTGCAAGAATTTAAGGGTTTATCTTTTATCTTTTGAAATTCTTTGCTATAATTTAGGTATAGTAGAAAGGGTTTTATTATGAGTAAAGATTATAATAAAGTTTTAAAAAAAATAGAGCGTAAAAAAAATAGAGTTTTATATTTGAAGTATGGAATTGGCACGGTATCATTATGTTTATGTTTATCAACGGTGGTTTATTTTGCTTTTTCAAAGTTTACAGCACACGCTGAGGAAGAAGTTATAAGAACGACAGTTGCTGAGTTTACTTATGAACCAATAAAGAAAATTGCTTTTATTAATGATACTTATGTTAGTGGTGGTTTTCCAAGTAAAGATACAAGTCTTACTTTAAAAAGTGTTAGTTGTACGAATGGAGCAACTGCTACTTTTGATACTAGTAGTTGGAGTCTTACTATAACTAATGATGTTACTAAAACTAAGTGTAGTGTTTATTTTACCAAATGATTTTTTTATTTAAAAAAGATAGTCTTTGATGGGACTATCTTTCTTCATAGAACTTATTAATTCTCTTAATTAATTCAATCTTACCAAGATATTTAATTAAATAGTAAATATTTGGGGATTGATTTTTCTTACAAATAATGATACGAAGTAGGGCACAGAAGTCGGCTACCATACCGTTAAACTTATCTGGTTCAGCTTTGTAAGCTTTCTTATCTGTTGTGTAATTATTATTTACTGCAAATTCTTTTAAATTATTAAACCATTCTTCTTGAGTATCAGCTTCATTGTAAACATTATTTATATAATCTAAGACAATGTTTTTATCACATACCCTACATTCAGCATAAGAGTTAGTATCTTTATAAAATAAATCATTAAACATGTAACTAAATTCCGTTTTAACATCACTTAAAGCCGCAATATCTTTACGAGGTCTTTCGATATCTCTTTCAATATTAAAGACATTAAGAGCATAATCTTTATTATTTACTAAAATGTTATAAAATTCTTCATCATATTCTTTAGTATATTTTAAAGCCATATCATATAATTCATAGTTTTTTAAACGACTAAAGTAAATTTTAGCAATACTTTGTAGTTTTTCCATATCAAATAGAGTACCACCAATAGGCATTTTACTAAATTCAAAAGTAAAGTCATCAATACCTTTATCTGGATTAGCATTATACCATTCTTCAAAGTCATAATTTTCAATAGTAGCTAAGTATAATCTAATAACTTCCGTTGGAATACCTAATTTTTGATAGTAACTAATAGCAGCTTCTTTATCTTTTCTTTTACTTAATTTACGAACTGTTGTTCCTTCTTTAATAGTAATTGGGGCAATATGAGCGTAAACTGGTTCTTTAAAACCTAAAAGTTTAAATAATTCATGATGTTTTGGATAACTAGCTACCCATTCATCGCCACGAGTAACATGGGTTGTATGCATTAAATGATCATCAACAACATGGGCAAAATGGTAAGTAGGTAGCCCATCACTTTTAATAATAACATCATCAATATCATTTTCTGGCATTTCAATATCGCCTTTGATGGCATCATGCAAAATAATTTTATTTTCAAAATCGCCTTGACTACGGAAACGAATAATATATTTATCGCCATTATCTAAATGTTCTTTAATTTCGGCCATTGTTAAATCACGACATTTAGCATATTTTTTGTAATAGCCTAAACGCAACTTTTTATGTTCTTGATAACTTCTGATTTCCTCTAAATGTTCTGGGGTACAGAAGCATGGGTAAGCTAGACCTTCTTCAATTAATTTTTTAGCATAGGCTTGATAAATATCTTTTCTTTCGGATTGTAAGTAAGGACCGTATTCACCCCCAAAACCTTGACCTTCATCAAAGGTAATCCCTAAGTTTTTAAAATCCTCAATAATACCTTGAACACCGTTTTCAACTGTTCTTTTCCCATCAGTATCTTCAATTCTTAAGAAACATACCCCTTTAGTTTGTTTAGCTAGCTGTAAAGCCGCAAAAGAAGTATATAAACTTCCCATGTGAACGAAACCAGTAGGGGATGGAGCAAAACGAGTTACATAAGCTCCGGCACTTAAATTTCTTTCAGGATATTTTTCCTCATAATATTTATAATCATGTAAGACATTAGGAAGTAAAATGTCTGCTAATTCTTTATTTGTCATAATATTCCTCTTTTCTTTGTCTATTATAATATAGTTTCCTTTATTTTCAAAGGGGTTTTAGGTATTTCTAAATTCATTTTTTATATTAATTTTACTAGCCCTTTATTATATAGTACTTAAATTATAAATAAATTAAATTTTCAAAATAAAACAAAAAATTACAATAAAAAGACCTATTAAGGTCTTAATAAACATAATGGCTGCCTAGGTAGGGCTCGAACCCACGAAATGTCAGAGTCAGAATCTGATGCCTTACCACTTGGCTACTAGGCAATTCCTATAAACATTTTAACGCAAAATCTTATTCTTGCCAATAGAAATGTTGCGAAAATGAAGTATTTATTTTATACTGGATTAGAAAGGTAGGTTTATATGTTAAAAAATAAATTAAGTAGTTTTAAAAATAGTTTTAAAAATATATTTAAAAATGATTTTAGATTAGATAAACTTTTTATGAATGTTAGTCTTATTATTCCTATATTTTTAAGTTTAGTCTTTCTTATTAGTAATAATTTACTTTTAGGACTGCTTTTAATAGTTAGTATTATTTTTATTATTAGAAAGTATAAAGGTAAACACTTTGTTCTTTATTTACTTTTAATAGCAACTTTAGTTAGAATTGCAGGTATTATTGTATTTAATGTTCCTCAGACTAGTGATTTTGCTGTTTTGTTAGAGGCCGCAAGAAAGTTTAACTTCGGAGATTATAGTTTTAGTAAGAGTGGTTACTTTGCAATGTGGCCTTATCAGACAGGGTTTGTTTTATATGAAGCCTTAATGTTAAAAATAGTTAATAGTGAGATTTTCTTAAAACTTTTAAATATTTTCTATGAAATTGGTTTAACTTATTTTATTTATAAGACCGTTAAAGCGTTAGTAGGAGAAACTCCCGCTAGAATAACCGCCGCTTTATACGCAGTATTTCCCTTTTCCATATATTCAGCAACAGTTATTTCTAATCATCATTTAAGTGCTTTGCTTGGTTATTTAAGTATTTATTTTCTTCTAAAAAATAATAAAGAAGATAAATTATCAAACTATATTATTGCCGGTATTCTTTTAGGACTTTCTAATGTTTTAAGACCCGAAGGTATTGTTATCATTTTTAGTTATCTTTTATATAGAATTTTAAAATTAACTAAAAAAGATATTCTTAAAAGTAAAAAATGGTTAATTACAGTAGTAAGATGTAGTATTTTTGTTTGTTTCTATTCTTTAGTAAATATGGGGGTTTCTACATATTTAGTTAAGAGTAATATTAATGAAGATGGTCTTAAAAATAATAATCCCTTATGGAAATTTGTTTTAGGGACTAATCCCGATACTTGTGGTAGATATGATACTAATGATGAAATCTATTTAGGTGATGAAACTAAAGAGTTAGAAGTTATTAAAGATAGAATTAATAATCCATATAAAATTGGTAAACTTCTTTTATGTAAGACTAATAATTTTGTTTTAAATGGTTCTTTAGAATCAAGTAGTGGTATTTATAATGATAAGAAGATTAAAGTACTAGGACTAGAAGTAGCTTATAAAACTTTAGAAGATTCAGTATCAGGGGTTAATAAAGTTATTTATGGTTTTATGATATTAGGTTTAGTAGTAGGAGTGTATTTAAAGAAAAAAGATATTTTAAATAGTAATTTATTTTATTTTTATATTTTATTTATTACAAATACTTTAGTGTATATGTTAATAGAAATTCAGCCTCGATATACTTATTTTATTAATGTTACAGTTTTTATATTAGGTAGTGTTGGTATAAATAAGTTACTTAAGTTATGGGATAATAGACATAAGATTATTAAGATTAAAAATTAGGTTAGCTTGATTATGAGTTAATCTTTTTTTATTTTTGTTTAGTATTACTTCCCACCCACCCACCCTAAAGTGATTGCTTGGGGTCAAATTGGGTTATAAGGATAAAGAGTTAATTTTAAATTAGTAAGTTTTATTTATGTTTTAAGATGATAAAAAAGTATGCCTAGTTAATTTAACATACTTTTTACTAGTTTTAGCTCTATATATAATAATGAAAAAAACTATTATGACTTATTATGTTTATAAGATATAGGATATAATACGCTAGTTTTATTGAGCAAGCAAGTATTTTTTCTTAAAATCATTTAAGTTCGCCAAGAGTAAATTGGATAATGGAAATAATATATTTGTCGGAAATGTATTGTGAGTGGAGCCAAGTTTTATCGTTCTTCTTTATATAACCAAGTGAGTCATATTCAGTGTTGTTTGTATTATTTTTATAAAGTACCGTTGCTTCATCAACAAATTTAATTAAATTTAAATTATCGTTTCCTCCAGCAATAACATCAGGTAAGTAATAAGTTAAGGCATTGCTAATAATTTTTGTGTGGTTTCCTACATGGCTATCTGTTGTAGCTGATTTTATGATATCCAGTTCCGAAGTACTGTCATTGCCAATGCTATAAACATTTATGCCTAAACTAAAAATATAATTTGCTGTTTTTGGAACTGTCCAGCAATCATTATTAAAGAAAATCAAGTCGTAATTTTCTAAAGCTAGTTCGTCTAATGAAGGATTACTGTTATGAGTTACATTTTTATAATAATTATCTAGGAGATTTTTATAAAAGTTAAGATAATAGGATGCACTTGTAAAACCAGAGTCATAAAAGTGCATGATTTTAGCTGGATTTTTACTTACTGTAATGCCTGTATCTAATGTGGTTTCATCATTTTGATTGGTTTCATTATCTGTTAAAGTATTATTATTTATTTTTAACTTTAGATTGCCTTCGCCACCAACCATATGGACTTTGATAGAGTAGGTGATTTTTTTATTTAATTCTTCTAATTTAGTAAGTTCAACTTTAATTGGTGATTGTAAAGTGTCATTAACATAAAATGATAAACTACTCGTATCAAGGCTTGAGGTAACTTTACTTAAAGAATCATTACCAGAAATTTTTATAGTAAAGATATCCGTAGATAAAACACTAGTTCTTTCAACTTCTTCAATTTGCCAATAAGGCTTTTGGGTATCATAGATAAAGTATAAGTTACACTTAGTTTTTTTAGATAAGTTACTAATAAATAAACCCCAGTTATCATTATCCCAATAAGCATTTACATTGTTATCACAATCTATTTTATTTACATAAAGATTTTCGTTATTAGCGGGAATTGATGAATTTAGCTCATTTTCGATATAAACTGCTAAGTCTTTATTGTTATTTATGCTTAACCTTAATAGAACAAGTATTCCTAAAATTATCATAAATCCCGTTATAAAATATTTCTTTTTCATAGTCAAAACTCCTTATT
>CAKOMH010000047.1:0-11991 GCA_934096595.1 uncultured Bacilli bacterium
TTACAGCTTCTTGGGACGAAGATAAATGGGGATTATATGCAACTAATTTAAGTAAAAGAACAAAATGTAGTGTTTATTTTGTAACACCTAATAGTTGCGGTGTCAATGATAATGTAAGTTGCATTAATTCAAGAGATGGTTTAACTACACTGTCTAATACATTGGCCACCGGCGATACTATGGAAGGTAAAATAGTTTTTTTGACTGCCGATATTGATTTAGGAGGTAAATTCGATAGTGAAGGTAATGCCTTAGATGGTAATATAAATTTTGACAAAATTTATAATGTTTTTTCTGGTACTTTTGATGGTAATGGCCACTTATTAAAAAATATGTACATTATAAGTGAAAGTGATGCTGCTTTATTTGTAAATGTTCGTAATGCTACTATAAAAAATTTGGGTATAGAAAATTCTTATATTGAAAGTAAAAATAGTTCTGCAAATGCTTTAGCTGTAAATGTTGAAAATAGTAACATTTATAATATATATATAGATGCTAATTTAAAAGGTGCTGGAAGAACAGCCCTATTATCGACTTGGCTTTATAAATCAAAAGCTCATAGTATTCTAGTAAAGGGTATTATAAATTCTAACAATCAATTTGGAGCAGGATTAATCGGCTATGCTAGTACATCCAAAATATTTAATAGTTATAACTTAGCAACAATTAATGGTAATGTCGAAGTTGGAGGTGTTGTTGGAGGTGTTCAAAGGACTGAAATTTACAATTGTTATAATTTAGGTAATGTTTCTGGTCAAAAAGCTGGTGGTATAGTTGGCCAAATGCATGATCCTACATATCCAATAGTTCATGATTGTTATAATACGGGAACGATATCTGGTAGTGGCATTGTTGGAAATGTTTATGAAAATGAAAATAAGTCAAAATTATTTAATAATTACTATTTATCCGGCACTGCTAGTTATGGCGCTTATACATCAACTACCAATCAAACATTTGATGATGGCGCTGAAAAAATGTTGATTGATGAAATGCCAAGTGTAATATCCGTAATAAATGGCGATAATGCTTTTGTGGAAGATACTAATAATATAAATAATGGTTATCCTATATTAAAATGGCAAGCAGAAAGAGACAATAATTAATATGAAAAAGAGATGTATATTATTAGTTATTATATTTTTTATAAGTATTATTATATTATCAATAAATAGTAATAATAAATATTTAGTTAAAGAAGAATCCCTTGCTACTTATATAGATGGAGAAAAAACTGATAGTTTTCCGGCTAAGGGGACAGTAGCTTTTTCTAAAGCTGATTGTGATAATAATACTAATATTTATTGGGATAATGATACTTGGGGATTATATGCAACAAATTTAAATGAAAAGACTAAGTGTAATTTATATTTTAAAACCTTAGAAAACGCAGTAACTAAAATAACTAATTTAGCCAGTACTGATACAGTTAATATGGCAACGGATGATCCAGATAATAATATCAGATATATCGGAGTCAATCCTAATAACTATGTCTACTTTAATTGCGATGATTATAATAATCAAACAAGTGCTACTTGTGAACTATGGCATATTATAGGCGTATTTAATAATATAGAAAAAGAAGATGGAACTAAGGAAAATCTTATTAAAATAGTAAGAAATGATAGTATAGGTAATAATGAATGGAATTTTGATAACACCAATGATTGGACCACGGCTACATTACAGAAAAATTTAAATGATGGAGAATATTATAATAAAACATTAAAAAATAACAATACTAGATTAGCTATTGAGACAGTTACTTGGAATATTGGCGAAAGTTCTAATTATAAGAATGTAACTCCAAACTTGTTTTACGAAGTGGAAAGAGGAGCAAATGTTATTAATGGTAATCAGGTTTCATGGATTGGAAAAATAGGACTAATGTATGTTAGCGATTATGGTTACGCAACAAGTGGTGGCTCAATTAACAATCGTGAATTTTGTTTATCTAAAGAACTATTTAATTGGAATGACTTTCAAGATTGTTATAAAAATGATTATTTATATAAATCAGAAGAGATACAATGGACTTTAACTTCATATAGCGGTAATAACAGTTTAGTATTTGATATAAGTAATGCCGGTCATGTTCATTATTACAGTGCAAATTCATCACTTAAATTTCGACCAGCTCTCTTTCTAAAATCTGACATATTCATTGGAGTTGGTGATGGTTCAAAATCTAATCCGTATAGGCTAAACCTATAAAATCTAATAAATTTATAAATAATACCATTTATGGTTGGTTTTGGGTTGGGAGTAATTCTAAATAAAACCAATAATAAAAGTCATAAATGCTTATTTGCAAATATAAACTTAAGTATAATATGTTGTCAATTTTTATTGTCTCAAAAATAAAACAATGATATTATATTTTGCAAGGTGATTTAGATGGCAAATTTTACATTATTAACAAGAGGACAAGCAACATACACATGGGGTTATGCAGAAGATGCTTGTTCAAATGATTCATTTGTTTATCCTGATTATTCTGGTAAGTTACCTATTTTAAGTAAATTTGGCGTTCGTGCCGAACTGACTGATTTTGCTATCCTTTCAGGAGCTTTGCACAATGAGAAAAGAATTGGTGAGTATTGCTTTAAAGATGATTTTGGGACTATCAATTGGAATGGAAGGTACGAAGAATATTATTGTGATTTTCGTTATTCACGAACAAACGGTATTAGGGTAGTATTACCAATAGATGCTGAAATAGAAAATATGGTTCAAGAAAATAAATATTATTTAAAAAAAGAAACTAAGAGTCGTACCACTTTTATTCCTAAAGTAAAATATGGTACTTATCCGCAACTTATCGCACCTCATGAAATTCAAAAAATTATTGAATTGGAATACCAAAATCTTAATTTGAAAACTACTGGTAATTATTTTACTGTAGATAAAAATAAGCCAACAATACTTTTGGATTATACTAGTGAAGGTTTAAAAGGTACTTTTTATCCGTGTAGGCTTACTGAGTATTTATTTGAAGGCAGAAGATATGTTCGCCTTGAAAATCGAGCTTTTACTTCTCCATTACCTACAAAGTTATCAGATGGTAGAATCTATAATTATCAAAGTTATAAATATGTATGGGTAGAAGTTAGCCCAGTTGAATGGTTAATTGATGTTGAAAAATGGCTTTTAGTAAGTGAAAAATTATTACTATCTAATATAAATTTTGCAAGTGGAATATATAATGATTTAAAAAATAATCAAAAATGGTTTTTAAACAATATTTTTGCTAATGAATTAATGCAGCAGACATATACTTCTAATAATCAAGTTGCACTAGATGATATTGAAACAATTAAAAATCCAGTTCCAATAAAGCGTGCCCCGTCTGTTTTTGAAATATTACGCGTTTGCGATGATGAGAAAGAATTAGAAGAAAATACTAAATTAAAGAGAACTTTGAAAAAGCAATAGGATTTTAATTAGAGAATATTAAATACGGTATTTTGTTACACCAAAAAAGTCATAAATATCAAGAATAAACCTTTGATATTTATGACTTTTTAACTTAGGATATAGCCTTAATAAATAGGCTTGCCCCAATAACAATCCCAATACTTAAGAATAATAATATATTTAAGAAAATATTTAAATAACCGGTTTTCGATAAAGGACGATACCATTCAATACTGTGATCAGGATAATCTTCTTCTTCACTATAACCACTATTTCCATCAGGATTAAGCTTAATTAACTTCTTGGACTTATTTTTACCATCTTTACCCCGTTCATTAATCTCATCTATTTGTTGTAAAGAAGAATTATAAAAATCAACTTCTTTAACTAATCTTGGATTATCAGTATAATTAACATCACTTTCTATCATATAAATACGATTAACAAAAGTAGTAAGTAATTTCTCTAACTCTGGGGTTAAATAATCATGATAGAGTAGTAATTGAAAGAAATAATTATTATACTTATCAACAAAATCTTCCATACTTCCAAAATTAGCATAAAAATCTTTTTCATGTTCTAAATAAACATCTTTAAACTCATATATTTTTAAAATATCAAAAAAGTTAGCAGTCGTAATCTTGCCTTCACTTAAATCATTAAGTATAAGACTATTGTTAACATAAATAACTTCTCTTAAATCAAAACCTTGTAAATTAAGTCTTTTATTCTTAAAAATAAGATAACCATCTTCTAATTTAAAATCATTATTTAAAACAAAAAAGTATTCTTTCAAGTTATTAAATGTAAGGGTATTACTTAATGTATAATCAACCATATATATACCTTCTATTCTAAATTTATTGTAACAAACAATTTCTATTTTTTCAATAATATAGTATAATATGAAGCGTGATTGTTATGAAAGAAAAGTTAAACGAAGAATTTATACAAAAGTTATCAGAGAAAAAAAAGGAACCAGCTTGGATGCTGGAACATAGGCTTAATGCTTATCATAATTTTTTAACACAAGAAGAACCTGATTTTGGTCCGGATATCCATATTAATTTTGATGAAATTTGTTATTATAAAGATAAGACTAATAAAATGACTGATAAGTGGGAAAGTGTCAGCTGTAATTTAAAGAATACTTTTGACGACTTAGGGGTTATTAAAGCCGAAGAACAGTATTTAGGAGGCGTTACTAATCAGTATGAGTCGGAAGTATTTTATCATAAACAAACCATTGGTAATGGGATTATTTTTACTTCTACTGATGATGCCTTACAGAAATACCCTGAACTTTTTAAGAAGTATTTTAATAACTTAGTAAAATTAGAAGAAAATAAGTACACAGCTTTAAATAATGCCGTGTGGTCGGGGGGATCTTTTATCTATATTCCTAAAGGAATTAAAGTTGAGAAACCTTTGCAAAGTTATTTTCGTATCGAAAGTGAATCACTAGGGCAATTTGAACATACTATTATTATTGTTGATGATGAGGCCGAACTTTCGTATATTGAAGGCTGTACGGCTACAGCTTATTCTAAGACTAGTCTTCATGCTGGTGTGGTTGAAATCTATGTGGGGAAGAATGCTAAGTGCCGCTACTCGACGATTCAAAACTGGTCAACTGATGTCTATAATTTAGTTACCAAACGAGCTATTGTAGATAAAGGGGGGCTTATGGAATGGGTTGATGGTAATATCGGTAGTGGTCTTACCATGAAATATCCTTCTTGTATTTTAAAAGGCTCTGGGGCAGTAGGTAATTCGATAAGTGTTGCTTATGCTAAAAAAGGACAAGTCTTAGATGCGGGAGCTAAAATGATTCATCTAGGTAAGAATACAAAAAGTAGTATTATCAGTAAATCAATTGCCGAAGCGGGAGGGATTGCAAACTACCGTGGTACTACTAAAATTACTAAGAATGCTACTGGTTCGGTTGCTACTATTAAATGTGATACCATTCTATTAGATAATATTTCTAAAAGTGATACTTTTCCTAAAAATATTGTCGGTAATAAAACTTCAAGTCTTACTCATGAAGCAACAGTTTCTAAATTAGATGCCGATAAACTATTTTATTTAGCTAGTAAGGGTTTAACGGAAGATCAAGCAAGAGAACTTTTAATTATGGGATTCATGACAGATTTTAAAAAAGAATTACCAATGGAATATGCCGTCGAATTAAATCGGCTTATTAAAGAATAAATTATTAAAATTACTAAAAATAAAATATAGAATTAGTTAAGTCTCTAAACATTAAAGTTTGGCTTAACTAATTTTTTTCTTTAGAAGTTGTAATTATTCTAAACTTTAAAAATAAGCATTTGTTTAAACCTTACCTTTTTGTTAATCTATCTAACGAAAGGAGGTGAAGCATTTGATTAATGATGTTGTTTTAGTGGGTCGTCTTACTAAAGATCCCGAACTTATTGATACCGATAATGGCAAAAAAAGAGCCTATATAACTTTAGCAGTCCCTCGCAAGTTTAAAAATGTTGATGGTATCTATGAAACTGATTTTATTCGGGTGACTCTGTGGAATATTATTGCCCTTAATACCAAAGAGTATTGTAAGACAGGCGATCTTTTAGGGATTCGGGGGCGTATTCAAGTTAATTCCTATAAAGATAGTGAAGATAATGTTCGTTATAGTACTGATGTTATTGCGGAACAAATTACCTTTTTAACATCTAAAAAAGGTAATAATACGACTATTGCTTCTGATGAAGAAGAATAAAGGGATAACTTTACTTAAAGAATAAAAAGTTTTAATGGTTAGGTGGTTAAATGTTTTAAAAAGGTTAATTATTTTTTTCTAATGTACAATCTTTTTATTCCTTCTAGCAAAAATAGTTCGTTTATATATAATTAATTTTTTGAAAACATAATTATTAGTTTGATATAAAAAATAAATTTGAGATATATATTTTATATAGTTATTATTTTTTAATAGCGCGTATGGCATAGCAATTATTTAAAAATAGCTATGCCTTTTCTAATGTATTAATTTAATTTACAATCATTTCTATAAATGATAAAATTCTATTAGTAGAAGGAAGGTTTTTATGGACGAAAATAGAAGTTTACACAGTTTAGGAGTAGCTAAAAAGATGGTAGCAATTGGAAAAAGTAAAGGCTTAAAAGCAAGCGATTTAAATGATTTATTTACCCTAGGAATAGTTCATGACATAGGTTATGAATTTGGTCCAGGTAACGAACATCAAAAATTAGGAGGTTTAGTTTTAAAAGAAAATGGGTATCGCTACTGGCAAGAAGTCTATTATCATGGTCTTATTCAAAATGAATACTCATCTTTATTTTTAGATATCCTAAATCAAGCGGATATGCAAATTGATAAAAAGGGTAAGGATGTTGGTTATGAGGGACGCTTGGCGGATATTAAGTCGCGTTATGGCGAGGGCTCTAATGTTTATGCTTCTTGTGTAGAGTTAGTAAATTTTATAATGGCTAATAATTCTAATGAAACAAAAAATGATATAAAAAAGGAAGAAGTAAACACACCTAGTAAGCATGCTATAATAATTATTAAAAATAATAACAATGAATATCTACAATGTTATGAGTCAAGTTGGAAGTCTTATCTATTTTTAAATTGTAAAGTAAAAGAGAAAAACGATCTAGAACCAGTAAAAACTTGTATTAAGGAAAAATTAGGTGTAGATACTCAAAATATCACTTATTTATTTAATAAAATTCATAGTAAATATTCAGTAAAACATCAAAAAATGCGGGAGTATGAACATTATTTCTATTTAGTTGATATAGATACTAAAACTTTAGAGGCTAAAAAAGAATTTGAACTTAATGATAATAAATTTAAATGGTTTAGAATGGAAGAGTTAGAAAATGATTCCAGAATCCAAGAAGTAAATAGTGATATAGTAAAATTTATTAAAGAGGCAAAGATATAATAAGAAAGGGTGATAATGATGCAAGGAAAGGTAATAATTTGAGAGTGATTAAAATGTTAACAGAAAGTGATGTTAGAAGAATAATTAGGGGAACTGGCTCTTATGATACCGTAAAATTTGGTAATACAGTCTCCATAACTGGTGATGTGGGTAATGCTTGGAATTATTTTGGTCCTGCTTATAAAAAGTTAGCGCCCCGTCTTATGACTTATCTTTTATATGCTGATGCCCTAAATGATTTAGAAAAAATAAAAAATAGTATATCTATAAAAGAATATACTAAGAGAAAAAGAAAAATTGAATTTACTTATATTAAAAGTTATTATGAAACCAGATTAAAAGATTTAGACATGGAGGATTTCTTAAAGACTTTAGAAACTAAGTTTGGTCCTGATATTATTTTTTTATGTCATGAACCAGTAAGTGAGTTTTGCCACCGTAGAGTTCTAGCCGATTATATCAAACTCCAAACTGGTGTTTATATTCCCGAAGTAAAAATTATGAGTAGTGATGAATTTACTTTAAAGAATCCTCTTAATTATGAACAAGAATTAAAAAGAGTGATGAAGAAATAATTACTTATGATAAATGTTTTAAGTCTTAAAGATATATTTGATTTAGTTATAACTAAGGATGGAGATTCATTACTATATAGTAAAAAGAAATTAAATAAAGTGAGAATTAAAGATGGAAAAAAAGATAAATTATCTGATATTAAATAATAAAAATATTGGTATAAGTAAGATAGAACTTAATAAAGATGAACTTAATATTACGGATAAAAAGGGTAAGTATACTTTTCATATAACTCTTACTTATGATTGGAAAAAAATTAATCAAGTTAAAGTTGGTAAGGAAGAAAATATTTTTTTTAATGAATATTATTTAAGTGAGAATAATGAGGCCGTTTTAATTTGGCCAGATGTTTGTAAGCTAAAGAAAATAAAGGAAGATTACTTATCATTTTATTTAGAGTTTTTAAACATTGATAATGCTAAAGACACTTGTTATATGAATAAACGGAAAAGTTTTGATATACCGCTTTATAATCTTAAGGTAAAAGTTTATATCGATTATAAAGATGCTAAAGATGGTAAAATTATTTATCAGGGCGATACTAGATAAGGTAATAATATTTTCAAAAGTGTATGCCGGATTAATTAAATAAACAATATAAACAATATTCAAAAATTATTAAGAATGAATATGAAACAAGAAGTTTATAAAGGATTGATTTAAATATGAAGATAATCAATCTTTTTAAAGTTTAGCTTAATTATTTAAAAAAAACACTATAAATTGGTTGCTAAAAAATGGAAAATATAATAAAATAATTTATGCGAAAGAGTGGGGATTAGAATGCCAGCAAAAAAGAAAACAAAGACTAAAAACACTACAACTAAAACCGGAGTAAAAAAGACAACCAAGAAAGTAACTGCTAAATCTCCAGCCAAGAAAACAACTAAAACTAGTCTAAAAAAGACCGTAGAAAAAAAGACTATACCTAAAAAAAGTGTTAAAAAAGCATCTTCTACAAGTAAAAAGACTAAAAAAGATTTAGAACTTGTTAAGGATAACAAGAAGACTCTTAAAAATACAATTGAATTACCTAAAACTAAAGAACAAGTAAGAATAGAAGAAGAAACTAAACAATTAAACTTAAAAAAAGAGTTAGAAAGTAAGTTAGCTTTAGAAGAAGACTTAGAAAAGACTCATGAATTAAGCCTAACCAAGACAATTAAACTTAAGAAAAAAAGTCATGCTAAAAATATTGCTAGAAATAAGACTAATGAATTTATAAAGAAAATAAAAAAGTTACAACGAAAGATAAAAATATATGGCATTGATAGTGTTATTCCAAAAAAGTATTTAACTACGGGAATAGTTGCTGTCCTAATAGTACTTATTTGTATAATGAGTATTAATTTAATTAAACCAGAGATTCAAAGTATTAATTTAGAGAATATTTCCAAAGAAATAGATCAATTAAAAACATTAAAATTTGAAATAAGTAATACTAATAAAATAATTGATGAAAGCGAATCTTATAAAAGTACTTTAAAAGAGTATTATGAATATGACTTTAGTGATTTTGGCTTGCAAAGAAGCTGGTTAGATGAATTTAAGATATATTATCATGAAAAAAATAAACAACTATTTATGGTTTTTAAACCTAATCCTGATAAAACTAGTGATGTTACGAACGCTATCGAAAAATTTTTGAAAATTAAAAAAATTACGGCTACTAAAGAAGAATATGATGGTTATATTTTCTATATAAGTAGTAATGATGATAAAAAAGTAATTAGTAAAATTAAACAAAGTCAAGTTAAAGTATTTGATATTTTACAAGAATTAAATAAAGAAGAAATTAAAGAAAAATACGGAATCGATAGTAATCTTTATAAAGAATATAAAGTAAAGACAGCGATGATTATAAAGTCTGATGTAACTGAGTACTTGTTATTTTATCCAAAGAATCAAGTAAGTGCTAAAGAAATAGAAAAAGCTATGGATAAATATTATCAAGAAAAAGAAGAAAAATGGGTTGGTAATGAAGAAAATTTAAATCTGATTAAAAATAGATATGCCGGTAATTATAATGGTTATTTAGTTTATATTGTATCGAAAGATAATGATTTAGTATTACAATTATTAAGAAAATAAAAAATGGATTTTAGAAGATAATTTATGTCTTTTAAGGTCTATTTTTTTTGAGACTTTAATGATACAATGTTTAGGATAAGTAAAGTAGGTGGGTATTTATTGATAAGAGAATTAAAAAAATAAAGTTTGAAAGGAAATAGTGTGGTGAAAAAAAGAAGTAAAGGCTTTTCGATTCCAGAACTTTTAGCAGTTATTGTAATAATTGGTGTTTTAATAACCATAGCATCATTTACTTATAATGGAATTAGTAAAAGCATGAAAGAAAGAGCTTATAATAATAAGCTAAATTTAATTAAAACAAAGTCAGTAGAATATGCTGCTGATAATAATATTAATAATGAAACAATCAGTGTTGCTAAGTTGGTTATGGAAGGGTACTTAGATATAGAAAATGATACTGATAAAAATGAAAAAATAAGTAATCCTTTAGGTGGTTACTTAGATTGTTATGAAATTAATATTAAAAGAGAAATAGATGATTATGATGTAGATGTTGATGCGGGTTCATCTTGTGATATTGCTAATCTAGATGTAGCGAGCGCCAAAATTAAAATCTATGCTTATGAATATGAAGAAAAAAATGGGAATGATGATATTAACTTAAATGATATTGGTAATAATAAGAATGTTAAATGGACTAATAAAAACTTATATTTATTTATAGATCCTAATACTTTACCAGACAAGACTAATGTTAAGATTACTTGGGGACTTAGTAGTGATACTAAAGAAGGTAATTTGGCGGGAAATATTACGACTAATGAAACTTATGCTAATATTTATAAAGTAAAAACTTATTCCGTTTATAATACTGATATGGTCGTACAGATAGAAGCCAATAAAAGACAATATAGGCAGACTGTTAGTATTAAAATTGATAAAGAGATTCCAACTTTAACAATGGATACTAATTCTTCTTATGAAACATTAGATGAAAATACGAAAAGGGCCACTAAAGTAATAAACTTTAATGGTTCGGATGGTAGTGGTTCGGGGGTTGGTTATACAAAAGCTGATAGTAAAGTTGTGGGTTATTTCTTAACTAATGATAGCAATTATACTCCTAATAAGAGTGATTTTGATATAGAAGTTTCTAATCATGCCAAGGCTGTTTATGAAAATGGAACTTACTATGGTTATGCTATTGATGCTGCGGGAAATATTTCTAAAGCCTCAACAATTAATATAACTAATGCGGAATATAATTTGCCTATTTGTATGTTACCAAAAGCTAATACAACCTGGACTAATAGAGATTATACTTATACTTATGGTTGTCAAGATAATAAAGGAACCGGGTGTGCAACTAGTCCCATATCTAAGACGGTATCAAATGATGCTCAAACTATTGGTGGCTTTTCATGGAATATTAGTGATAATGTCGGTAATACGGTGGCTTGTAAAATTGATTCCTTAACCGTTAAAGTTGATAAAACTGCTCCAACTTGCGAAATTGTCGTTGATTCAAGTAGTGCTAGAGGCCAAAATGGTTGGTATATTGGTGATGTTAGGTTAAATCTAAAAACTAATGATAATTTAAGTGGAGTTAGTGAGTATGGGATTACAACAAGTTCTAATGCTGAATATAATAATCAAAAGCAAGCTGTTTTAAATTATGATACAGATAGAAATGGTGTAACTTATTATGGCTATGTAAAAGATAATGCCGGTAATACCAATACTTGTAAGTTAACCGTTAAGAGATTAACCCAGACGCCAAGTTGTTCAATTCAAGTGACATCAGGAACTAAAGGACCTAGCCATAATGAATGTAAATGGCAAGCTAACAGTAATAACAATAATAATAACAACAATAGTAATAGTTTTGTTGGGGGCTTGCTTGGTGGTTTGTTCGGCAATGATTGGAATTCTAGTGGTAGTATTGTTTGTCATGAAGTTGAAAATGAATGGTATTTGTCTGATGTTACAGCGGAAATTACCTCAAATTCCCAATATGTAG
>CAKOMH010000048.1:0-11520 GCA_934096595.1 uncultured Bacilli bacterium
ATCTATATATTTATACTCTCATAATTATCTTAAAAGAAAAAGATTATTAAAATAGCAAACCTTAATAATCTAATTCCAATTAACAATATAATGATTTTATCTTTTGTTTTTCTTTATTTTTTACTAAATCAAACTTTATTTGCACATCTTTGGGATCACTAATTACATATTCATTACAAACAAAGAAATCGCTTTCTAAACTTCCTTCCGATGATTCATAATAAGCCCTTTGCAGCATAATAGCGCGCCAATATTCTTCTAAATTTCTATAATATAATTTTACCTTAGGATCGCTATCTATTCTTGATTTTACAAATTCTAAATGTTTAGCAACTGGCAAATTCATTTTTATCATGGTTACATCATCATAACAAGAACTAACTAACTCAATCATTTGTAACAAACTATAAATATAAACATCTTCAATTCCTAAAACATCAAATACTACTAACTTATTTTCAGAATCCTCCAGAGACTCACCAATTTTTTCAATCAGCATAGCCCAAAAATCCTCGTTTTTCTCGTCCTCAGTCTTATTTTGATCAATCATAGCAGCAATATCATCATGAGCAATAATCACGGTATTCACTGGAGACATTTCTTTTATTTTTTTAGCAAGCGTAGTCTTGCCGGAAGTAGATGGTCCAGTAATTATAACTATTCGGTTTTTTATATCTATTTGCATGCTTTATCCCTCGCTTAAAGTCCTGCTATTATAGCAAAATATTATAATATAGGCAATTAAAAATTAGGGATATTAGATTAGTTATTAATCAAAAATTCAAAACTTAAAATCGCAATTTTTAGCAAGCATATTCTTATTACATATGAATACCCTCGGTAGAAACTTTAACATCCGATTCCATTTTATTTTCTAATTCTTCTATAATCTTATCCATCTCGGGTAAAGCTAGATTATCTCCTTTTAAATATTGTAAATACTTATTTAAAACATTTTTCATCTTCTCATAACCAGTTGCGTTCATATTATTATAGATAAAATCATCATAGGGATATAAGTTTTTATCTTTGTACATATGATTTTTACCATAATCATGAACATGATATACTTTTTTAAATTCGGCAAAATCTTTACCTTCCGCTACTTCTAAGAAACTTTTAGCGGCACTTTCTAAAGTTCCTCCATTTTGAATTATCCAGTTTTCAACGCCAACGCCTCCTAAGCCACCTTGATTAGAATCCTTACGACAATTTTTATAACAGTCCGCATTTTTAAATAATAATTTGGCTAAGATAACATTGGCTGTTATGACATCTCTTGTATTCTGATTATTATTACCAATGGTGGTAAGATAATCATTTAGGGCCATTTCGGTAGAATATTCTAACTTATCATTTTTTTGAATAATAGTAACATCTAGTTTAATTTCTCCTAAACTAGGTATATCTACGGCTATATCTCTTAAATCACCTGTAATTGGTGGTATACCCAAAGCCTCACAAAATCTCGTTTTAAACTCTATTAACTTATTACTATCCCGCATAATATCAGCATCTAATCTAAAAATATAGTCAAAATCATAATCAGAAGGAACATTGGTTCCTCTTGCGGAAGAACCGGTTTCTAAGACTTCAACATTGCCTTTAGTTAACTCCGTATCAAGACCTTTAACTATTTTTAAATTTTTGCCATCTAAGTTAATCTGATTTATGGCCGAAGCCAAAGCCTGATAGACAAGACTAGACTTTTCTAAAACATCTTCTCTATTTTTTTCTACTAAATCATTTAATCTATTAACATAAGAAGAAGTACTATAACTACTTAAGCTATACTCTTTATTTCCATAATAGGATAAACCATTCATTTTACTTTTTAAAGTCTCATACTCTTCATATGTAAATACTAACTTACCATCCATATCAACAACGGGAATATATAAACCATTCTTGGCAATTTCATTTTTTAAAATACTTAACTCATTAGAATTTTCCGTATCTTTTCGATAAATAATATAATCAATATCAGAAGCTGCAAGACCCGTTCTTATCCCAAAATGCTTATTACTCAAAGTTCTAAATAATTCCATTTTTTCTGGATTGTAATGATTATCGGTTAGGGAGCCATCACTATTACGGGTTAAATTTATTTGGGGATTATCTTTTTTAATAACTAGATAAATATTACCATAAGAATAATTAGTAACCGAATTGTTAATATTTTCTCCTACGGTTTTACCATCTTCGGTAATTAAAGATAAATCTATGTCCAAGGGCGTCGAATCAGAAACACTACTACCTACTAAAGTACCTAAAAATTCTTTACAAGCATTACCATCCATTAAGATACTTTCAATACTATAAATATTACCTATCCCCCGAATTAAATCGCCTTTTTCTAATTGAAAGGTACTGCTTTCTAACTCTTTTGATCGGCTAATAGATATTTTTTCTTTATCTTTTTTGGTATTTATGACAACATTCTTAAACTCTGCAAAAGTATCAAAACCGGCTTGATAAGCAAAACTTCTAATAATCCGGTCTGGTAGACTATAACGACTATTACTAATTATCATGGCTAAATCATCATTACCATAAAATTTATGGGCTAAATAATTTATTTTCTCAAGATTACTAAGACTTGAAATATCTAAATCATCTTTTCTTTTTAAATAAGAATATAGGCTTTCTAAATGGCTTTCATACATCTTTAAAACTTCTTTAGCCTCGAAAGAAAGATTATCATAACTAATTAAATTTTTTTCTAAGGCTTTAAATAACTTATCCCCTTTTTCAATATTATCTAGGTAACTAACTAAACTTCTATTACCCGAATGAGTTCCGATTCTAATTAAATCATTAAGTAATATTTGCATTCTTTTAGTATTAAGACTAGCATTTCTTGCCGTTACTTCCATTCTTCTAGTTTGGATAGGATTAATAAGTTCCGGAGAAGTACAAGCGTCTGTTATACTAATATTTTTTAAATCAGGATATAAATAACCGAAACTCAAAAATATCTTAGCAAAGGCGGGAATATTATTTTTTAAGAAAATACTTTCTATTTTCTTAAAAGTTTCTTTCGGATTAGTACTATTTAAAATATTATTAGCAAAACTAGCCCGCATATTATATAATTCTGAGGAATTAGTATATTCTAAACTTAAAAAAGTATCGATTAAAACATCAGCTTTAGCAAGTAAATCTATGTTATCTTTATTATTAAATATATATGTTAATAAACTAATTTTAATTTTACTATTTGTTAATTCTTTAAAATTCTTATCTAAATTTTCTAACTTTAAAGTATCTTTATTAGAAAGAGAATTTAATACTATTCGCAAAGTCTTAGCCAGACCAAACTTTTCTATTTCGTATAAATTATTCACAAAAAAAGTTCGTTGCCATTGTTCTTCTTTTAAAAAGGAAAAGCACTTAATTTGATTATCTATCTTTTCTAAAGAAGCAATTATTGGATAGTTATAATCATCGGGATCTTCATGATTTAAAAATGGTAATTTAAATTCATCTTCTTTTAAAGTACAGATAATACTTGATCTGTTTTTTAAATCTTTAATATTTTTTAATTGTTCTAATTTTAATTTATCATCTAGTATATTACTAATAATAGTGGCTCTATGTTCTTCATTTTTTAAAAGAGCTAAAGATTTAATTTTTAATTCATCATTTAAAGTACAGATAATTCCTATTTTCCAATAATCATCCGGTAATTTTAAAAGCATTTCAAATTTAATGTTTTCATCTTTAATAGTAAAATTTATAATATCCCTATAATTAGGTTTTATATAATAATCGTTACTATATTTTTCAGAACCGTATTTTAAACTTAAATAATTAAAAGCTTCTTGTTTCTCTTTATCACTATAAAATTGGGTTAAAGCCTCATATTTGAAAGGCCAAGTACTATCCATTAAAATAAAGGCTTGCATTACTTTATCACACTTTTGTGCGGATAATCTAACCTTTAATTCTTGATCTTGCAATGAGCATATAATTAAGGCTTTTAGATAATGATCTTTAATTTCCTCTAAGTATTTAAGTTTAGAGGTATCATCTAACCACATAATAATTTCGGTTTTTTCTTTCTCAGAGGAAACATAATTAAGAGCTTCTTTTCTTTTTTCTAAAGGTAAATATCTAATAATTATATTTTTCTTTAAGTTATCATCATGCAAATAGGCTAAAGCCTTTATTATACTCTCTTGGGATAAAAAAGGAATAATATAAGCATTTAATTCATCATTACGAGATTTAGATAAATAATTATAAAGTAAGTCTTTATCTTTTATCGAATCTATAACTTCTTTTTTACTCTTTAAATTAGTCAAAAAAGAAATACTATCTAATCTTAGAGATTTCTTATTTAGTTTTAAAATAACGCTTAACTTGGCTTCCTCACTATTAATATAGTTTAAGGCTTTAAGCTTTAATTCATCCGTCTTAAAATATTCATTGGCTATTTTCTTTTTAACTTGATCATCATTAAGATAACGAAAAGCCTCTAGTTTTAATTCATCATCTTTAAATCTTTCTACTATTACAGACATATAAATATCATTAGAAATGGTTTTTAATAAATTAAATTTAATCTTATCATCTGGAATAGACAAAATAATATCTTTTTTAATTTTATCATCACTAACTTGTTTTAAATAATCTATTTTTAAATTGAGGTCTTTAATTTTGTTTATAACTATTTGGTTTTTTATTTCTGAATTATTTAAATATTTTAAACCTTGATACTTTATTTCATCACTAGTAATACTTTCAATTACAACTCTAATAGTATCTTCACTATTTAGATCTTTTAAAATCTGGTATTTATCTTCATCAGAAGTATTTTTTAAATCTTTTAAAATCCGATAAGCAATATAATTCGTACTTATATATTTTAAAGAGGATAATTTCAAATGACTATTAGATAAACTTTTGATAATATCGAATTTGGATTCATCATTAGTTAGAAATGGCAAGGAAGCAACTTTAAGTTCTTCACTTTTAAATTGGTCAATAACCGAATAACGGTTCATATTACCAGTAATTTTATTTAAATAAGAATATCTTATTTTTTCATCTTTGATAGATTTAACAAGATTAGCATCATAAGAAACTATGGGAAGCATTTGTTCTTTTAACTTATCATCTTTTAAACGACATAAGGCTTGCGATTTCCAATCTTTATCATTAATTTTTTCTGTAACTTTTAAGATAAAAGCATCTGATACTGGTTCTTGATTTTCCATAGTATTAATTAGAATATTGGCTTTATCTTCATCATTAAAATAATCATAATCCGCAAGGTCGATATTTCGAATATCACGGGCTATAGCATGGGAGGTTTGACTGCGAATAGTATCATCACTTATAGATGGTAACCCAATAATCCTGGTATGAGTGTTTTTTCGATACATGAGTAGTTCTCTTTTATTCTCATCACTATTATATCCTAAGCATTGTAAGAAGATATCTTCATCTTTTATACTTTGGGTTATGCTATAACTAGCATTATTGGTTAGGGAATTATTACTTAAAAATTCTTTTTTTAAAGTATCTGATTCTAAATAGATAACTAAATCAGCTTTTTTATCATTATCTTCTAAAGAATTAATATATTCCATTTTTAAAGAATCATTAGTCATGGAAGGAATAATGTCTATAGCATAATCATCATATTTACCAGTCATTAAGTATTTTAGTTTTAACTCATCAGCATCAAAAGTAAATATAAATAAGCTTTTAACACTAATATCATCATAAAGATTAATATAATTTTCTTTTAAAGAGTCAGGTAAACAAGCTATGGCCATCAATCTTGAATATTCCATTATATTATTAGTACTCTCTATTTTGGCTTTGGCTTCTTCTAATGAATAAATATTTTTATATAAATTCGTTAAATCTTTAGAATTTAAGCCATAAAGATTAAAATCATCAATATTACTTGCTAAGTAATTTCTTTCTTCATAGTTTAAACTATTCCTAATACTTTTTATATTCTCAATATTTTTAAGTACTTCTTCAATATGTTCCTTCATTATAGGCCTCCTACTATCTTCTTAATTATACTTAAAAACAAAAAGAATAACAACTAAAGACTTTATATAAAAAGATTTAATAAGACTGCTAATGCTAGAAAAAATCAGGTTAAATTAAGAAAAATACAGCAATCAGTTTAAAATCGCAATAATCAATTATAAATCAAAGAACTATTATTACTATGGTTGGCTTCTATTTTTTAGCCTAAAATTCCATAATGTATTATTAATTTTTTATACTATTAGTTAAATTTTCATTTTTTCCACTTACGCTTATAAACCATTTGCCTATACCCGTGTCCATAAACTTTGCGATTTCTGCAAATGTTTTTCTTTGCTTTGTTTTATATAGCGGATCACATACGATGAAGCTATCTTGATCACAGCCAGTAAGCAAAATAGCATGATAACTATCTGAAACTTCTCCTGCTAAAATAACTAGGTTATCATCTTGTAATTTCTGTTTTAAAATATCAATATTTATACTTACACCATTTATAATTTTAGCACCGTTATTTTTTGCATATTTTAAATATTCTTTATATTCATTCATAGTTAGTTCAAAATCAATGGGAGCAAATTTATCATACTCATTTCTAAAAAGTTCAGAATTTTCATGATAAATTGTAATTTTTAAACCATTTTTTGCCATATGAAAGGCTAAGGCTGAAAATGGGGTTCCACTCATATATTTTGAATGGTAAATTCTATATAACCTGCGTTCATCATACCAGTTGATACTCGGAATAACTTTATAATATTCTAATACCATCATCATACAAACAATGGCACAAGTATTCCCTCTTTGTTTATATGGTCTTACATTTTTATCCATATTTTCCTACTTTCCTTATTTATACTTCTAGTTTCTTTAAATGTTTATATTCTTTTAGATAAGCATATTGATATAAATAATTAACTTAATATTGAGGTAAAGAAAGTTTTAATCAGAATAGTGGTTAACACTATCTAATATTTTAGAATAATCTTTAACTCCTAATACATCACTCATAATTCTTAAATAACTTTCGTATCTATCTATACTAATTAGTCCACTTGATACCCATTGTTTAACAATACAAGAATCATATGGTTCGTTAAAATGAAGACAATCTTTGTATTTGCATTTATCTTGCCAGTTTTCAAACTCTGGAAAATAATCTTGAATTTCTATTGGATTAAAAGATGAAACATCCAGGCTTCTAATACCCGGTGTATCAATAATTGAAGAATTAGGTGCCCAAACATAATATTTTGAAGTAGTTGTCGTGTGTCTTCCTCGCTTACTTTTATCACTTACATGACTTGTTTTTATTTCATCATCGCCTATTACTATATTTGTAAGTGAAGATTTCCCAACACCGCTGTTGCCAACAAATATGGCTTGTTTATTCATTAGGGCCTCTTTTAACTCAGCAATACCAATGTTATTATAGGTAGAAGTTTCAATTACTTTTATTCCTAAATCTTTATATGTTGAAAGAATTTCTTCATCAGCCTTAGTCTTTAAATCACATTTATTTAGACAAATCAGCGTTGGAATTTTGCTATTTTGTAAAATCATTAAATATCTATCAATAAATTTAGGGTGGAGAGGCGGTTCTTTAGCCGCTATAACTATAATAGCTAAATCAATATTAGCAGCAATATTCTTAGTTAAGCCTACATCATTTAACCTAGTACTATCCTTTTTTGTCCGAGATAATAATGATGTTCTTTTTAATAAGTGATTAATAATATATGTATCATTTAATTTTTCTATTTCTACTTTGTCTCCAGGGAAAATAACCTGATTGCAAACAAAATTAATATCTTTTCTTAACTTAGCAAGTATAACTTCTTTGTTATAATAAACACTGATATCTTCGTATCTTACTTCGATAACAATACCGTATTCTTGGCATGAATCAATAATAAAACTATCTTTAGATTTATCTGTCTTACTAATTTTTTTCTCTTTGGCTTTTTGTTTCTTTTGGATACTTTTCTTGGTTTTAAAACTATCATAAGCGTTATAGTGGGGCATATAATCATCTCTCTTATATTTTGATTATATCACATCATTTTTAATTAGTTGCATA
Source organism: uncultured Bacilli bacterium (assembly GCA_934096595.1). GTDB lineage: Bacteria > Bacillota_I > Bacilli_A > RF39 > UBA660 > CAG-605. The sequence continues at coordinate 8,096 of CAKOMH010000048.1, forward strand.
TACTTTACACCCTTTTTTTAAATCCTCATATACTATCTATAAGGAGAGAATTATGAAAAAAATATTTAGTATTATAATTTGTTTAGTATTAATTTTAATGATTAGCTTGCTTAATATTCATAATAAAAAAGATGAAGATAAATCTTTAACAAAGATTAAGGTTGCTGAAGTTACCCACTCAGTTTTCTACGCTCCTTGGTATGTTGCTATAAAAAATAATTATTTTAAAGATGAAGGTTTAGACATTGAACTTATTTTAACACCAGGAGCTGATAAAGTGGCCGCAGCGGTTTTATCTAATGATGTTAATATTGGCTTTGCTGGTTTAGAAAGTACTATTTATGTCTATAATGGCGGCGAAAAAGACTACTTAGTAAACTTTGCTGGTCTTACCAAAAGAGATGGTCAATTTATTTTAAGTCGTTCTAAAAACGATAACTTTAATTTAGAAGAATTATATGGTAAAGAAGTTTTAGTAGGTCGTAAAGGCGGGATGCCAGCTTTAAATTTTCTAAATGCTCTGAAGAAAATGAATATTGATAGTAATAAGATAAATCTAAATTACTCAGTTGAATTTGCAGCGTTATCGGGATCTTTCATTGGTGGAATGGGAGATTATGTTAATCTCTTTGAACCAACCGCTACGAAGTTAGAAAAAGAAAATCTAGGTTATGTTGTGGCTAGTATTGGGGCATATTCTGGCGAAATGCCTTATACAACTTACTATGCTCGAAAAAGTTATATTGAAAACAATAAAGATGTAATTGATAAATTTAAGAAAGCCTTAAATAAGGGTTTAGAATTTGTTAATAATAATGAACCAGATGTAGTAGCCCTTGTTATCCATAATCAGTTTAAAGATGAAAGTCTTAATAATTTAACTACAATGATTAAAAGATATAAAGATTATGATTGTTGGTATAATGATACCCATATTAAAGAAATAGCTTATCAAAATTTAGAACAAGTAATGTTAGATAATAGCCTTATAGAAAACAAGATAGATTTTAATATTTTAGTTAATAATGATTAGTTAAATAACTTTAAAGGATATATAATGCCTAAAGTTTTAGAAATAAAAAATTTAAAAAAAGAATATCATACTCTAAAAGGAGAAGTTCTAGCCTTACAAGATATTTCGTTTAGTATTGATGATAAGGATTTTGTGGCTATTGTGGGGCCTTCGGGATGTGGTAAATCTACTATTTTATCTATACTTACGGGACTGGATAATGATTTTGAAGGGTTAATTGATACGCATAATAAAAAAATTGGTTATATGCTGCAAACAGACTGTTTACTACCCTACTTAACTATTTGGGATAATGCGATTTTAGGACTGAGATTAACTCACTGTCTTACTAAAGAAAATTTAAGTTTTGTCGATAATCTTATTAAAAAATATAATTTATTAGAGTTTAAAGATAAGTATCCTAGTAGTTTATCGGGAGGAATGCGACAAAGAGTGGCTTTAATTAGAACACTTGCTACTAATCCGGATATCTTACTTTTAGATGAACCTTTTAGTGCTCTAGATTACCAAACCCGATTAGAAGTAAGTAATGATGTTTATAATATTATTAAATCAGAAGGTAAAACAGCAATTATAGTTACCCACGATATTGGGGAGGCTATTGCTACTTCTAGTAAAGTCATTGTCTTATCGAAAAGACCAGCAATTATAAAAAGTATTTATGATATTAAATTAGATAATCCTAAAAACCCTATTCTTAATCGTAAAGATCCTAAGTTTAATTATTACTATGAACTTATTTGGAAGGAGTTAGAGGAATATGTCACCGAAACAAATAGCTTATCTAAAAAAAATTAAAAGAGATAATCTTCTAATTTTTCTTACTCAAATAATAATTATTATTAGTTTCTTACTTACTTGGGAACTTTTAAGTAAATATAATATTATTAATAGTTTTATCTTCTCTAGTCCTAGTAAAATTATTAAAACTTTAATTAGTCTTATTAGTAATCATAATTTCTTTAATCATTTATATACTACTACTAAAGAAGTATTAATATCTTTTAGCCTAGGTTTTATTATTAGTCTTATAATATCTATTCTATTTTATTTAGTTAAACCTATTTATAAAGTATTTGATCCTTTTATTACTATGTTAAACTCTTTACCTAAAGTTGCCATTGGTCCATTAATCTTAATATGGTGTGGGGCTAATATTAAATCAGTTATTATTATGGCTTTACTTATTAATTTAATAGTTAGTTTAGTTACTATTTATACGGGTATGGTAAATGTTAATAAGAATCATTTATTACTATTTAAAAGTTTTAAGGCTAGTAAATTCCAAACTTTATATTATCTAATTATTCCTAGTAGTTTATCTAGTATCATTTCTTCTATTAAGTTAAACTTATCTTTAAGTTTTATTGGAGTCATTATGGGTGAATTTCTAGTTAGTAAAGAAGGAATTGGTTATTTAATTATTTATGGAACACAGGTATTTAATTTAGATTTAGTATTAACGGGTGTTACTGTCTTAATAGTTTTATCTTATATCTTTTATAAACCTATTGCTATCTTAGAAAGCAAAATGTTAGCAAGAACTTGATTTTTTCAAGTTTTTTTAATTTGTCATTGAGCCCGACTTCTAAGTACTTATAAATATTCTAACGAAACTATAAAACAAATTGTAAAGTTGCTGGTGCAATTAATGGGGTTGCATCTGCAATTATTCTTCTATCCGCTAATAAATTTAGCATAACATTTGCTTTAAGTATTGTAATCTTATTATTTAATATCTATTAAGTAAAAATCATCTGTATTATAGTCTACACCTATAATCCCGCTATTACTCGGCTCATAAAAATGATTTAAAAAAGGATTTATACTAACTTTATTTAACTTGTTGTCTTCTGTATCTAATATGTATATTTTATTCATGGAGCTAATAAAATATAGATTATCATCTAGTCTAGTTATATTTTTATACTCAGAAATTGGCACCTCAATTTTTTTCTCACCATTGTAATAGCTAGCACCGCCGATATCATTTTGATTCTGCATTAAGTATGTATAAAATTTATAATTTTCACTATCATAAAAATCATTTATTACATAACTATCGTCTTTAATTTCATAAGAATATATATCACTAGAAATTTTTTTCAATATGTCATATTTTTTAATTTTAGCAACGCCATTATTATATATTTCATAATATACATTATTATTATAAACTTTAAACATACTCATGCTAGTAAAAGTTGTACCAGTTTGATTACCATAGTCATAAAAACCAGAGGTTAATTCAGTGATGTTACTATTATTATCCAACATTTTTAGGTTAAATTTAGAATAACTACTAGTTGCATCTTTATAATCATCGACCATAGCATAAAACATAGCATCATTTGTAGAAATTAGTTTTGGTGAAAATAAAGCATCACTTACC
>CAKOMH010000049.1:0-11286 GCA_934096595.1 uncultured Bacilli bacterium
ATCAATAATGGTAAAAAAGAAAAAATTATTGCTAATATCTATAATTTTGAAGACAGTGCTATTTTAAAAGACAAAAGACTCGCAAGTGATGTCTCAACTTTAATAAAAATAGGGGATAGTATTACTTTAAAAGGAAGTTTAAAAGAGCCTTTAAATAATACTATTCCTAATACTTTTAATTATAAAAAGTATCTTTACTATAAGGAAGTTTATTATCTTTTTACGGTTAAAGAAATTGCTAAACTTGAACCTAGTTCTAATATTCTTTATAAATTACAAAACTTAGTTTATGAACGCTGCATGAAAATTGATAATAAAGGTTATCTAACCATGCTTATTTATGGAAAAAAAGCCATCGATGCGGATATTTATAGTGCCTTACAAGACCTAGGAGTTGTCCATCTTTTTGCTATTTCAGGTTTGCATATAAGTATTTTTACTCTTGTTATGGAAAAAATTCTAAAAAAGTTACCCTTAAAAAATTATCTTCGAACAATAATTGTGGTTGCTTTTCTATCCTTTTATGCTGCCCTTATTAGTTTTCCAGCTAGCGTCCTACGCGCTTTAACTATGTATATCTTATTAAAAATAGCCAAAATTATTCAAAACAAATTACAAATAGAACTTAAAACTTATGAAGTTTTACTTTTAAGTATTGCTATCCTTCTTTTAATTAATTCCTATCTTATGTATGATATTGGATTTCTTTATTCAAGTCTTTGTACTTTTGGTCTTATTTATTATAATGATAAGACTAAAAATTACTTTTTAAAATCTTTAAAGACTACTTATATTGCTTCTTTATGGTCGCTACCTATTAATATTTCTCTTAATTATACCTATAATCTCTTATCGCCTGTTTTTAATATTTTTTATGTTCCCTTTATTAGTTTTATCTTTTATCCTGTATGTCTTTTGACCTTTATTTTTCCCTCGTTTGGGCCTATCTTAAAGTTATTAATTGTCATATTAGAAAATTTGAGTACCTTTTTTACAAGATTTAGTCTTAATATTATTTTACCAAAAATGAGTATTAGTATAATTATTATTTATTATTTAAATATTTTTCTTTTATCTAAATATCAAAAGATCTATTTTCATTTACTAAATCTTCTAATACTTCTTATCTATCCATGGCAATATAATCTTAATAAAAATTTAATGGCTTATTATTTAGATGTTTTACAAGGTGATGCTAGTATCCTGATAAGTCCTAGAAAAAAAGAAGTAACGATGATTGATACAGGAGGACTTACAACTGATGAAAACTACTATACAGCTAAAAATATAATTAAATTTCTTCATAGTATTAATATAAAAAAAATCGATAATTTAATTATAAGTCATGGGGACTTTGATCATATTGGTAATGCTTTTTATCTAGTAAATAATATTAAGGTTGAAAAAGTTATTTTTAATAATAATGAATTTAATGAATTAGAAACTAATCTTATAAAAATACTTCAAGATAAAAAAATAGAATTTCAAAAGGGAGATAGTAATTTACAAGGCCAGTATTTTACTTGGCAATTTCTAAACACTAGACTTTATGATAATGAAAATGATAACTCTTTAGTTACTTATTTAAAATATCAAGATTATACTTTTCTTTTTATGGGTGATGCTTCTATATTAAAAGAAGAAGATATTATTAAGAAATATAAACTAACAAAAATAGATTTTTTAAAAGTTGGGCATCACGGTTCGAAGACGAGTAGTAGCGAAGAGTTTATAAATAAAATAAATCCTCAGTATTCTATAATTAGTGTGGGAAGAAAAAATAAGTATGGTCATCCTAATAAAAAGGTATTAAATAATTTAGATAATTCAAAAATATATAGAACGGACCAAAATGGTAGTATTATGCTTAAAATTAAAGTTAATAAATTAGAAATTAAGACCTGTAGCCCATAGGAAGAAGTAGATATGATGGAAGAAATAAATAAAACATATCAACAAATAGAAAGCAAGATATTAAATCATGAAATATATCAAAATGTAAATGATTATTCAAAAGCAAAGGAAAAAATAAAAACATATTTAGAAGTTGGATAACTACTTAAAAATGTAGATACTAAGTATGGAAAAAATGTAATAAAGGAATATTCTAGAAGATTAACAAATAAATTGGTAAAAAATAAACGCCATCATTATTATATAAAATTAAACAGCTTTATTAAATATGGTGTCTCCTTTGTTCTTCAGCATAATTTATAAATACAATGCTTGTAACATCTTTTCCGGATATTGTATCAAAAGCAAAATCGTAACATAACAAGCCATTTGGCATTGATGGATAGAGTGATGTTTTTAATGAAGTGAAATGTATTTTAGGATTTATTGACATATAATTTCTTAAAATATCTTGTATTTCATCAACACCTTTGAAATTATTTTGTTCAATAGCACGATATCCAGAAATAATTGCATATTCAACATTTCCTTCCGTAGTACTAGGAATTTGCTTTAACATTTTTACAACTATACCGAAAATATTTTTAGGGTCGGCATGACCACAAATTCCAAATTTATTTTTTCTATCGTATAATAGGATTCCAAAACAAGTATCTAAAGCTTGTGTACCAATAATTGGTTTATCAGAGGTTGAAACAACAACTTGATTCATACCTGCGATATTTGAATGAGTGATTAATTTATCACTTTCATTAATAGCTTGATAATAATCATTTAGCATTCTATCAAGTGAAGAACCATGATTATATTCAAGATAATCATTTCTATTTATATACCAAATATTTTTATTTTCCATAATATCACCACATTAATTATATCATAACTATTATAAAATAAATAAATAATTCGACTTACTTTTTGACAATCACCACATGGGGACTTTGATCATATTGGTAATGCTTTTTATTTAGTAAATAATATTAAGGTTGAAAAAGTTATTTTTAATAATAATGAATTTAATGAATTAGAAACTAATCTTATAAAAATACTTCAAGATAAAAAAATAGAATTTCAAAAGGGAGATAGTAATTTACAAGGCCAGTATTTTACTTGGCAATTTCTAAACACTAGACTTTATGATAATGAAAATGATAACTCTTTAGTTACTTATTTAAAATATCAAGATTATACTTTTCTTTTTATGGGTGATGCTTCTATATTAAAAGAAGAAGATATTATTAAGAAATATAAACTAACAAAAATAGATTTTTTAAAAGTTGGGCATCACGGTTCGAAGACGAGTAGTAGCGAAGAGTTTATAAATAAAATAAATCCTCAGTATTCTATAATTAGTGTGGGAAGAAAAAATAAGTATGGTCATCCTAATAAAAAGGTATTAAATAATTTAGATAATTCAAAAATATATAGAACGGACCAAAATGGTAGTATTATGCTTAAAATTAAAGATAATAAATTAGAAATTGAGACTTATAGTCCATAGAAAGAGGAATATGAATTATTATAATGAGATAAAAAATAAGCTGATAGATAATGAAATATATTCAAAAGTAAAAGATTATTCGAAAGAAAGGCACAAAGTTATCACTTATTTTGAAATAGGCAAATTATTAAATGAGGCAGGTGGAAAATACGGTGATAATATTATAGATGAATACTCTAAAAAGTTAGTTATGGAAGTAGGCAAAAAATATAATAGAAGAACACTATTTAGAATGAAACAATTTTATAATATGTTTAGTGATGAAAAAGTGTCACCACTGGCGACACAATTGACATGGAGCCATTATACAGAATTATTATCAATAAAAGATGGTAATAAATTGTCATATTATATAAATGTTGCTAGGAATAATAGTTTATCTAAAAGAGAATTAAGAGAAAAAATTAAAAGTAAAGAATATGAAAGATTGCCAAGTACAACGAAAAACAAATTAATGCTTAATGATAAGATGGAAATAAAAGATTTAGTTCCTGATCCTATATTAATTAAAAATAAAAATAATATCGAAATAGTTACTGAGAAAGCCTTGCATAATTTAATATTAGAAGATATTGAATCATTTATGAAAGAACTCGGTAATTCATTTAGCTTTATTGGCAGCGAATATAAAATTAAAATAGGAGAACGAAATCATTATATTGATTTATTATTATTTAATATAAGATTTAATTGCTATGTAGTGATTGAATTAAAACTTGCTGAGTTTAAGGCAGAATATATATCGCAAGTTCAAAAATACATGAATTATATAGATAAGAATGTAAAAGAAATTAGTAATTACAATACAATGGGGATATTAATATGTAAAAGAGAAAATAAATTTGTAATAGAATATTGCTCAGACGAAAGAATTGCTGTTAGAGAATACGAACTTATGTGATATAATTAACAAAGGAAGTGATTATTATGCCATCAGCAAGAGTGCATGAAGCAATAGCCAAAAAAATTAACAATGATTATAAATATGATGAAAAGCTATTAAGAATAGGCACAATTTCTCCAGATTGCTGGCGAAATGTTCCTGAAACTTCGGGAATAAGAGATAAATATTTGTCTCATTTTTGGGATTTTAGAATAAAAGATGGTCAAGCTAATGACTATGCTAATTTTTATATTAAATATTATAAAGAGATGAATAATCCATTTTATTTTGGCTATTTATTGCACTTAATAGTAGATCAATATTGGAAATGTTACATTGACCCAAGATATGTAAAAAAAGTAAATGGCGAATCTTTTGCAGTGGATAAGAATGGAAATTTAATAAAAGATGAAAATTGGCTTAGCTACTATGAAGGAATAAAAATGCAACAAAGGTTAGCCCTGAAATATGATTTAGATTATTTGCCAATAAATAAAGAAGAATATTTATATTTTTGCTGTAATATTGATGAATTAAATATTAATGGATTATTTGGTGAAAACGGCACAATAGATTATGTCAACAAAACTCTATTTATGAGTAAGGATGTGGAAGAATCATTAATTTATGATGATGAATCAATCGAAAAAGCCTTAGATGAAACGGTTATATTCGTTAAGAAAGAACTTGAAAAATTAAAGCAGCTTAAATTAGAATATGATTCTAAAGTAAAAATAGCCGTAGACATAGATGATACCATTTTATCCACAAAAGAACTTGAGGAACATTATTGGAATATATTTTTAAATAATCATCCAGAGATTGACAAAACAAAAGAGTATCGTTGGGGGGATTCTGAACTTACTTTGTTTTGGCAAGAGCATCGAGAAGATATGGCATTTGGAAAAGTTAAAGATGGAGTATCAGAAGCCTTTGAAGAAATGATGAAAAAGGATTATATAGTTGATTTATTGAGCGCAAGACCATTGAATAAATATGCATCTTTAAATAAGAAACTTTCTGAATATTTTGAAGAAAATAACCTTATATATAGTCATATGCATTTAGGATTCTATTCAAAAACAAACTTTTTAGTTGACCATAAATACGATGTTTTAATTGATAATGAATTAAGACATATTGAATCTGCTAATGAAAAAGGTATAGATACCATTTTATATGGGCCTTATAATGAAAATTATGAAGGATTACAAACTGATGATTGGTCAAAAATACCGCTATTAATTGAACAAATTATAAAGCAAAAAAAGCAAAAAGTTTTATAATATATAGCCATTTTAGATGTAGTAAGGAAGGAGTGGCTTTTATGAAGAAAAACGCCAAAATATATTTATTAAAAGATAGACCTGATTATATTAAGAAACTATCTAATGATGATATTATAAATGTGATTGGTACTAAGGGTTCGGGCAAGACTACGAGCGCTAATAAATATATTGATAATACTGATTATATTGTTATCAATTGTGATAGATTATATGATATGCCAACAGATAATCAAGTAGAAGATGAATTCCTACCTAAAGTAAAAGAGTTATTAATTAAAAAATATGGTAAAGTTTATACGGGTAAAGATTTTAGTGTTTGCTATGAAGATATAGTTGATTTTGCTAAAAAGAAGCAAAAGAAACTAATTATTGAAGGTAATGTCATTTATGATATTGAACCGATTACTAAATTAAAAGGTACAGTTATTGTTAAAAGAACGGGAGTTTTAAAATGTTTCTTGAGAGCTGTATTTAGAGATTATCCCACTTCTTACTTTTTAAAGTTAGAAATTGAAAAACATGGTCCAATAATAGGTAGAATATCACGATTTAAAAATATTATTAAAAGAAGAAAAAGTATTTTTAAAGAGTATCATCGTATTGAAAAAGATATAGAGGAGTTAGAATGCTATGTATAAAGAATTAGACAATGTGATTATAGAAAGTAATGTAAGTATAGATTATTTTGATGAGATAATTAATTATATTAAAATTAATGAAAAAGAAATATTGGATTTCTTTAGTTTATCTGGTTTAAAAGAAAAGTACCAAGTTAAAATTCTTGATTATAAATCTTTTAAAGAGTTTGAACAGGCTAAGTATGGTTGTGTTAAAAATTATGTTAGAGGAGATATTGATGCTGATACGAGAACCATTAGAATTATGGACTTGAATGACCAAAGAAAATTTACTACGCATACGGATGCTAATTTAGATGAAATACTAAAAATGATAATGCACGAGTTTGTCCATGCCTGTAATGATGAGGTTAAAATGTGGATTAGAAAAACGATTTGGTTTCATGAAGGGTTAGCAACTAATTTAGCTCATCAAGACTATGAAATAACCGATTTAGAAACTTGTGATTTTGAAAAGTTAGAATGTGATTTTAATGGCTATGGCAGTGGTAGTTATAGTTATGCTTATACTATTGTTAATTATTTACTTAATAATTATTCTCATGAAGAGGTTATGCACTTTGTTAAAGAACCAAATTATCTAATAGAAAATAGTAAAACTATATTTAATCAAGCTAAAGAATGGGCAAAAAAAATAAGTATTAAAAGATAAAGATAAAAAGAAAGGAACTTGTTATGAATTATTTAATTGCGGGGACATCAAACTACCTAATAAATGAAGAAATTAAAAAGATAATTGGAGATGAAGACTATACCAAAATAGATTATTTAGATACGACTATGGATGAAATTATAGTAGAAGCTAGCTATAATGACCTTTTTGGCAGTAAAAAAAATATTATTGTTAAAAATGCCAATCTTTTTACGGAAAAAAATGAGACGGCAACGAAAAAATTAGAAAAATATTTAGAAAATCCTAATCCCAATACAACATTAATTTTTGTTTGTGAAAAAGTAAATGAGCGTTTAAAAATAGTTAGTACTATGAAAGAAAAATACCATGCTATTATTTTAAAAACTATGTATGCCAATGATGCGGCTTCTAAAATAATGGAAGAAGTTAAGAAAAGAGGATTTACGATTTCCTATGAAGATGCTAGATACATTATTGATACTTCTTTAAATAACTTTGATATCGCTATGAATAATATTGATAAAATCTGTCTTTATTATAATAGCCCTTGCAAAATACAAAGTACTGATGTAAAAGAACTAACTTCCGTTTCCATTGAAGATAATCAGTTTAAATTTGTTGATGCGGTTATTACTGGTAATTATAATCAAGCTTTCAAAATTTTAAAAGACTTTAAAATTCAAAAAATTGAACCTTTTATTCTTTTTAATATGTTGGCTCGTGAGTATCGTAACATGCTTTTAATAAAAGAGGCTGCTAGTAATGCTAAGACAAAAAATGCTATTCTAACAACTCTTAATTTACAAAAATGGCAACAAGATAAACTTTTAAGAAACGGTGCTAACTATTCTAAAGCGTCCATAGAGAGTGAATTAGTTAATTTAGCAAATATTGATTTAGATATTAAAACAGGAAAGATTGATAAATACTTAGCTTTGGAAATGTATCTTATCAATCGTAATGCTTAAGGAATTTTATGAAAAAGAGTTTGTTGTTTAATAAAATTACTAAATATTGGTTAGCATTTACTACTATCTACATTTTAATGGCAACTTTAATTGTTGAAGGAAACATCTACTTTTTAATATTTAATGTTTTAGGAGTTTGCATTATGACTTATTTAACTAGTTATTATACTTATAAAGAAACGAAAAATAACAATAGTGCTTCGAAAATGTTAAGAATCTACCTTATTTTATTTATAGTATTAGTTTTCTTAGCAATCAGCATTTTTAGGGGTCATCATTTATCATTAAATATTAAAAATTGGTATTTTAGTAATATAAATCTTATTCCTTTAACTAGTACAATTGCTGATTTAAAAGCTATTTTCATTGATAAAGATTATATCAATTTGAACTTGCTTTTAGGTAATATCTTCCTTTTAGTGCCTCTGGCATATCTTTATCCACGAAATATTAAAAATAATAATTTTTTCAAAACTGCTTTAGCCTGTTTTCTAACTTCTTTATTATTAGAAATATTTCAGTTTATTTTTAGTGTCGGTGCTTTTGATATTGATGATATTATTCTAAATACTTTAGGGCCAATTATCTTTTATCCTTTATTTAATAAAGGTAGTATTAGTAAAATTATGGATAATATTTTCTATTTTAAAAAAGAAAAAATCACCAAAAAAGATTATATTGTCTTAGGTCTTGCTGGCATATTCTTTTTAGGGCTTTTCTATATTTTGATTTATGATTATTGGTTTAAAAAGCAAGGGTATGGGATAAGTATTTCTAAAGAAACTGATTGTATAAGTAGTAAAGCTTATGCTACCGAAGACGATTATTACAGATATTACTATGCTTGCAGTAATAATGACGATTTATATATCGAATATACTGAAGATATCTTAGGCTTTGATGTTACAAAAAAATATAAAATTACCGATATTATTGCTGGTAAGATAGATAAAACATTCTTAAAAGATGAAGCTTATTTGGATAATGATTATATAATAAAAGAAAATAAGTATTCTATTTTAAAAGTTGTAGCTGCAAATAGTGAAGAACCAACCTTTAATTTAGATAATTCCAATATAAAATTGCAGGAGTATAATGTAACAATTGTCGGGGCTACTACCGAATTTAATTATTTTATTATTCCAAATAAAAAGGGGCAAACTATTATTGATTTTACTTTATTAAATGAAGAGAATAATGAAGAAAGACATATAAAATACCAAGTAATTGTAAATAAAGATTTAGCTGTAAGTTATGAAGAAATTAACTAAATATTTAAAGAACTTAAGAGTAGGTAATTATTTTTAAGTTCATTTTACTCTTGTTAAGTGTTATACTAATTATAATAAAGGAAAATAACCTATGAATGATATAGACCAAATAAAAATGATTTTAGAAAAAATTAGAACTAATGCTGATATGATAAATATGGTATCAAAAGAAGAATGGATAAAAATGATAAATCAAGATGGTTATGATATTGAAAAAGTATTAGCTTTAACTGATAGTAAATTAGAAGAAAAATATCAGGGCTATACTGATGATAAGGCATTTTTTCGTGATTGCTTGTATGAATATGCTTCTAAAGTTATTCCTTTAATTAAAAGAGAGTATGAAAATTATTTGGATAATGGAACCATTTTGCGTCTTGATAATTTAATAAGTGAAAATAGAATTAACATAAAAGATAGAGAAAAGATGGAAAATATCTCTGAAAAAGATAAAGGCTATTATGGTGGTGGGGCTCATAGTGATGGAACAATTGATATTTCTATGCCTCAAGGTGATATTATTCGGGGGACCAGACAGCAGCTTGGAGTTTTACTACATGAAATATTTCACCAAACGCATAAGTGGCGAACAGGGATTGATTTAAATTATACGATTGATGGGACTAAAGCTAAGGAATTAAACTATGGTGGTTTCTTAATGGAAGAAGGACTTACTGAAAAGTGTGCTATTGACTTTGCTAGAAAACATAATTTACCTTGTAAACCAAGTTATACTTATCATTTATATGTCGAGTTAGTTTCTAAAATAGAGAAAGTCTTAAGTTTAGAAAATGGTCAGTTATTTAATGCTAATTATCGTGAAGTGTTTAATAAAATCGAAAGGACAGGTCAGTTATTAGAGCAATACGAGATTACCGAATTATATAGATATACATCTTTTTTTCAGAAAACTAAGGATAATGCTGTAACTTTTAACTATAATGGTAAAACTTATATGAGTAATTCTTTTCCTAAATTTGATGAAAAAATGAAAAAATCCTTGAGGGCGGATATTAAAGAAAAAGAAAGAATTAGTTTCAATAATAGGCTTGATGAAATTAAAAAACGAAAAGACTTACTTGGACAGTATGCCGTGATTTTACAAGAAATAAAAAGAAGAAAAGAATTAGAAAATAACAGTTTATCAAAGGATAATCAAACTAAAAGTAGAGGTGCAATTGATACATTTACTTGTATTCTTTTTACACTAGCTATATCAATATTAACTTTTGCAATAACTTACTTTCTTCTTAGTAAACACTTTTAAAATTAGATTTAAATAATGAAAGGTATTAAATTTTATGAATGGTATAGACCAAATAAAAATAATTTTAGAAAAAATCAGAACTAATGACGATATGATAAACATGGTATCAAAAGAAGAATGGACCAAAATGATAAATCAAGATGGGTATGATATTGAAACAGCTATCAGTAATTCTGAACGAATATTAAAAGAAAAGTATGCTAAATACACTGATGATAAAGCTTTCTTTGAAGATTGTTTGTATGAATATGCTTCTAAGGTTATTCCTTTAATTAAGAAAGACTATGCCCCTTATTTAAATGAAGAGGCTATCAAAAGATTAGATAGTATAGTAGCTGACCATAAAATAATTGTAAGAAGTTTTGATGAAATGCCAGTTACAAAACGAGGAAGAAATCCATCTAGCGGATATGCGTATAGTGATGGTTCTATTGAATTACTGGCTCCCAAAAATAATGTAATCAGTGAAACTAGACGGCAATTAGACATTTTATTACACGAAATATTCCATCAAACGCATAGATGGCGAGTTGGTGCTGACCTAAATTATATAATTGATGGTGCATTATGTTCAAAGAATATGGGCGGCTTTATGGTAGAGGAGGGCCTTGTCGACAAGTGTGCTATCGATTTTGCCAAAAAGCACAGATTATCTTGTCAGCCTAATTATTCATATAATCTCTATGTGGATTTAGTAGATAAAATAGAAAAATCTTTAAATATGTCCAATGGTGAGTTATTTAACATTGATTATCGTCAAGTTTTAAATAAAATTGATAAAACAGGTGAACTTTTAAAGTGTTATGAATTTACGGAACTTTCTAGATATACATCTCTTTTTCAGAAGACCAAAACTAATACCGTAACATTTGAGTATGATGGCAAAACTTATGCTCCAGAATATGTCTTATCACCTCAAGA
>CAKOMH010000050.1:0-11206 GCA_934096595.1 uncultured Bacilli bacterium
AGATATAGGTATGATAATTCTAAGCATTGTTTTAGTTGTATTTCAAGTATGGTTAGATTTAAAATTGCCTGATTATATGTCGGCTATTACAAGACTAGTTCAAACTGATGGAGCACTTATGGCTGATATATTAAAACAAGGTGGCTGCATGTTATTATGTGCTTTTGGCTCTTTAGTATCGGCTTGTATTGTCGGCTTTTTAGCTAGTAACTTATCGGCAAACTTTTCTTATACTTTAAGAAGTAAGGTTTATAATAAGGTTTTAAATCTAAGTACCGCTGAAGTTAAACAATTTCAAACTAGTAGTTTAATTACCCGTACCACTAATGATATTACGCAACTAGAAATGCTTATATCAATTGGCTTACAATTACTTATTAAAGCCCCAATTATGGCGGTGTGGGCCATTACCAAAATCTTAAATAAATCAATTGAATGGAGTATGCTAACGGCAGGTTGTGTCGTAATTTTACTATGCGTTGTTATTGGTTTAATGTTAATTGTTTTACCAAGATTTGAGAAGGTTCAAAAATTAATTGATAAAATTAATAATGTTACTAGAGAATCAATTACAGGTATTAGAGTTATAAGAGCCTTTAATGCCGAAAAATATCAGGAAGAGCGATTTGCTAAAGTAAATAATGACTTAACAAATATGCAATTGTTTAACCAAAAATGTTTTGCTATTTTAAATCCCATTATGATGTTAGTAATGAATGGGTTAACACTAGGAATTTATGCGATTGGAACTTTTCTAATTAATAATGCGGTTATTAGTGTAAAGATTAGTTTATTTAGTGATATGGTAATTTTTTCTAGTTACGGTATGCAGGTTATTATGTCATTCTTAATGCTGGCAATGATATTTATGATGTGGCCTCGTGCAGCAATTTCTGCGCGTCGTATTAATGAAGTATTAGACTGTACTATTAGTATCGAAGATGGTAAGGGGGATATTAAAACAACCGAAGTAGGAACTGTTGAATTTAAAAATGTATCCTTCAAATATCCTGATGCTGATGAGTACTTGCTGCGTAATATTTCCTTTAAAGTTAATAAGGGTGAGACCATTGCTTTTATTGGTTCGACTGGTTCGGGGAAGAGTAGTTTAATTAACTTAGTTCCTAGATTTTATGATGCTACTGATGGGGAAGTTTTAGTAGATGGGGTTAATGTCAAAGATTATACTTTAGAAGAATTGCACAATAAACTAGGTTATATTCCTCAAAAAGCTGTTATGTTTACGGGAACAGTAAAAAGTAATGTCGCTTACGGAACTAAAAATGATAAGAAACCTAGTGCAGAAAAAATAAAGGATGCAATAAATATTGCTCAAGCTTATGAATTTGTATCTAAAATGGACGGAGGCGTTGATGCCCATATTGCTCGTGGCGGGACCAATGTTTCTGGGGGTCAAAAACAGCGTTTAGCTATTGCTAGAAGTATTGCTAGAGATCCAGAAATTTATATTTTTGATGATTCTTTCTCAGCCCTAGACTATAAAACTGATGCTACCCTAAGAAGGGAATTAAAAAAATATACGAAAGATGCCACTAGTATGATAGTTGCTCAAAGAATTGGGACTATTATCAATGCTGATAAAATTGTTGTTTTAGATAAAGGCACTTGTGTTGGTATAGGTACCCATCAAGAATTATTAAAAAATTGTGAGGTCTATAAAGAAATAGCCTTATCACAATTATCAAAGGAGGAGTTAGAAAATGCCTAGACCTATGCACGCTAATAACGAAAAATCAAAAGATTTTGTAGGTTCAATAAAAAGATTATTAGTTAATTTAAAACCATGGAAAATTCTAATGGGTTTAGCTATAATTCTTGCCTTTTTATCCGCTATTTTATCGCTTACAGCACCAAATAAATTATCCAGTTTAACGGATGTTATAACAAATGGCATAAAGCCTAATACTGAGACTTTGCAAGAAGTTGTTAAAGAAATTAGCAAAAACTTTAATAGTGAGGCAATGAGTGAAAAGACAAGACTTATTTTAACTAGTGAAGATATAAGTTCTGAAGATAAAACCACTTTTCAAAACTTCTTAAACAAAATGCAAGAAGGTACTAATGGTAGTAATATTACGACAGGTGAGGTTACTACTAATAATAACGATAGTGCTGATAATAAAGAAATGATGAGGGCTATTCTGGATTTACCAAGTAGTGTTTTAAATGTTTTAATAGATGATATTTCGGTAAATGGGACTAAGATTAGTTCAGAAGATGAGATTACTTTTTTAAGAAGTGTTATTGATATTGATGCTAGTAAAGTAAATAATGATACCCTAAAAGTAATGGATAATTTACCCGAATCTATTTATAATTTAATTAAACCAACTATGGATTTAGATGCGGCTAAAAAAATTATTATAACTTTAGTATGTTTATATCTATTAAGTGCGATATTTGGTTATATTCAAAGTTATTCGATGACAACGGTATCTAATGGTTTTGCTAAAGATTTAAGAACTAGAATTTCGG
This sequence comes from uncultured Bacilli bacterium, assembly GCA_934096595.1. GTDB lineage: Bacteria > Bacillota_I > Bacilli_A > RF39 > UBA660 > CAG-605. Next base: position 2,497 of record CAKOMH010000050.1, read on the forward strand.
TTAAAATTAATAAATTACCCTTAAGATTCTTTGATTCTCATGAAATAGGGGATATCTTAAGTCGAGTTACTAATGATGTTGATACCATTGCGCAAAATTTAAATCAAAGTTTGGCTACTTTAATTAGTTCCGTTACTTTGTTTATTGGTTCAATTATTATGATGTTTACAACCAATTGGGTAATGGCTATTACGGCTATTTTATCAACCTTATTTGGTTTTACATTTATGATTTCTATTTTAAAGAAATCCCAAAAATACTTTATCGCTCGTCAAGAAGAATTAGGGAATATCAATGGTCATATTGAAGAAATCTATAGTGGGCATAATGTTGTAGAGTGCTATAATGCTAAAGGGGAAGTTACTAAGACTTTTGATGAGTTAAATGGTCGTTTGCGTGAGTGTAACAAAAAAAGTCAATTCTTATCGGGACTTATGCAACCAATGATGGGATTTATTGGCAATTTTGGTTATGTCATGGTTTGTATTGTTGGGGCTTTACTTACGATGAAAGGCTATATTACTTTTGGCGTTATAGTTGCTTTTATGATTTATGTTCGTTTATTTACTAATCCACTTTCACAGATTGCTCAAGCAATGACATCTCTTCAAACAACAGCGGCAGCCTCAGAGCGCGTCTTTGAATTCTTAGATGAAAAAGAAATGACTGATGAAAGTAATAAGACTAAAGTTTTAGATAAAACTAAAGTTAAAGGAAATATCGAATTTAAAAATGTTAAATTTGGTTATGATGATAGTCGTTTGATTATTAAAGACTTTTCAGCTAGTGCCCATCCGGGAGAGAAGATTGCTATTGTTGGACCAACAGGAGCAGGAAAAACAACTATGGTTAATTTGCTTATGAAGTTTTATGAAATTAATTCTGGGGATATTTTAATCGATGGGGTTTCTACTAAAGACTTAACTAGAGAAAATATTCATGACTTATTTGTTATGGTTTTACAAGATACTTGGTTATTTGATGGTACTATTCGGGATAATATTAAGTTTAATCAAGAAAATGTTACGGATGAAGAAATCTGGGCTGCTTGTAAGACGGTTGGCGTTGACCATTTCATTAAAACTTTACCAGGCGGGCTAGATTGTGTTATTGGCGAAAATGATTCCATAAGCGGTGGGCAAAAGCAGTTACTTACTATTGCTCGTGGTATGATTGAAAATGCCCCCTTCCTAATTTTAGATGAAGCAACTTCTAATGTTGATACCAGAACTGAGGAATTAGTGCAAAAAGCAATGGATAAGTTAATGGAAGGTCGTACTTCATTTATCATTGCTCACCGCCTGTCAACGATTAAGAATGCTAATCTTATTCTTGTTATGAATGAAGGTAATATCATTGAACAAGGAACTCATGAAGAACTTATGAAGAAAAATGGTTTTTACGCTGATCTTTATAATTCTCAATTTAAAAAATAAAAATTTAAGTTTATTTAAAGAATCATTGTTTGCAATAATGGTTCTTTTCTTTTATAATAATGGGGAGGAGTGGGGATTATGTTTGAAAATGATGCAAATTATTTAGATCAACATTTTTTGATTGATGAAGATATTATAAAGAAGTATGTTAACTTTCCTAAGTTTAATAAAAATGATGTTGTTTTAGAAATTGGCCCCGGTAAAGGGACTTTAACTAGAATAATTACTCCTAAAGTAAGAAAGATGTATGCAATTGAATTAGATAAACGCTTAAAGCCTTATTTAGAAGAAATTCCTAATTTAAATATTATTTGGGGTAGTGTCTTAGATGTGGAAATTCCCAAAGTCGATAAAATTATTACTTCTTTACCCTATAGTATTATTGAACCCTTTATATATAAAATGATAAAAACAAATTTTCAAGAAATGTATATGTTAATGGGGGATAAATATATTTTAAATGTTGTAAATAAGGAAATAACTAAACTAAGTGTTGTTACTAATAGTTTTTTTGAAACGGAAATATTATTAGAGGTTCCTCCTGTTGCTTTTGATATACAACCGCGCACGGATTCTTATATTGTTAAAATGGTTAAGGTGGAGGTTCCCAAAGAAAAAAAATATCAATTATATCGAGAAATTTATTGGCTAAATGAAAAGAAAATTAGAAACAGTTTAATGGAAGCTTTAATTAAATTAAATAGTTTAACTAAAAAAGAAGCTAAGGAATTAATAAAAATATTAGATATTCCCGAAGAAATATTAGAAGAAAAGTTTGAGACTTTAAGTAATAAAAACTTAAAAATCTTAGATATGGCTCTAGAAAAGTTAGAAAATTAGCAAAAGTCGAAAAAAATCGAACAAAAAAGCAAGAAAAACCTTGCTTTTTTTCGAGAATAATTATACAATTATATTGCGTTGGAAGTTTTGCACCCATAGCGCAATTGGATAGAGCGTTAGACTACGGATCTAAAGGTTAGGGGTTCGACTCCCTTTGGGCGCACCATTTGTTTCGGGAAGTAGCACAGCTTGGTAGTGCACTAGATTTGGGATCTAGGGGTCGCAGGTTCGAATCCTGTCTTCCCGACCATTTAGTTTATTAAATATCGTATTTGTTACGGTATTTTTTTTATTTCCCCTTGGTTCCTAAAAAAGTGGCACTAACAAACTGTGCTATAAAAGATTAGAGATACAAAATAAGCTATTATGTTTAGTAATAATAGTAATCTATAAGTTTAAAATAATCTAGCGTTTGCAAGTACTAGATTATTTTAATTTGTTAAATGTTACTTGTGTCTATTCTGGTAAATAATTTTTCAAGGTCTTTTTCTTCAATTTCAAAGGTCGTACCTTTATCTTGAATTTTACCATATTTCTCTTTTGAAGTATAAAAAGAAATTTTCATATTAACGCTAATTGTGCCATCTTCTATTAATTCGAGAAATTTATTGAAGCTTTTTAATTTATATAATTTAAGATTATGGTATTTAAAGTAAGTTTTACCAGAATATATTTTTTTGCTTACAGGAATTAAGGCTAAATATTTTAATTTCATATTTAATCTATTTTCCAATTGTTCAAAAGACCAAGAAATATTTTTATTAATATAGTTAGTTAAATGGTTTTTAATAACTAGATGTATAACTTGCAAATTTCTATCAACTTCTAATTTGAAATCATTAAACAAACCAACTTTGTTAAAATCGCCGCCATTAAATCGTCCGAAAAATACTTTGTATTTTCTATCATTCTTACTAGGCCACCCGTATTTGACTAAAATTTCTTTGATAGCTAAAGGCCTATTATCAGGAGCCATAGAAAATAACCCTATATGTGGTTCGCTGTAATTTAATTTTGTTTTCAACTCAATGCCGTAATAATCAGCAATTATTAAATTGTCATCTTCTTTTAATAATAAGTTTTCTAAAATTTTGCCAGCAGCACTGGTTCCTTTTTCAGTGTTTTCTATCCAATTTTTACATTGTATTTTATAAAATTCTGTTTTTAATTTTTTAATATTATCTTTCATTTAAAAACCTCCTGTTAATTAAAAAAATTAAAATAAGCTTTAGAATAAAATCTATTCTTTTGCTGTTAGTTAAAGATTCTAACATAAAGAAGTTAATTGTTAAAGCATAAATTAACTTAATGTACAAAATAATAATTAAAAGACCTAACTTTAATTAATAAGTAATCTAAAAATTTAATGTATTTATAATAGAATATCTTAATTTTTATTTACAAATTATTTATATGCTCTATCATAAATTATAAAATCATTTTAAAAAGTTATCAGAATACTGAGTTTGTATTTTTAGATATTATTCTAGCTTTTAAATATAAATTTTGTTAAAATAGCACTTAGAAAGGAAATAATTGATTATTAAAATATTTACGATTAATTATTAAACACTGTTATGAATGAGAAACTATTTAAAGATATAAAAGAAAATATGGACCATGATTCTTTTTTAGGACCCCTAGCTTGTAAAAATAAAGAGGCTATTCGTTTTTATGAAGAAAAAGATGATATTAGACCGCCATATTTTCATGATACGGATAGAATTATCTATTCACTAGCCTATACTCGTTATATTAATAAAACTCAAGTGTTTACTAATACCGAAAATGATAATGTAACTAAAAGAAGTACACATGTTCAACTAGTAAGTAAAATTGCCAGAACCATTGGAAGAGCCCTAGGACTTAATGAAGATTTGATTGAGGCAGCCAGTCTTGGCCATGATATTGGTCATACCCCTTTTGGCCATGCGGGAGAGGCTATCTTAAATGAAATTTCCCTAAGTGTTGGTGAAGGCTACTTTAATCATAATATTCAAAGTGTTCGTAAGTTAGAGTTTATTGAAAATAGAGGTACTGGTCTTAACTTAACCATGCAGGTAATTGATGCTATTATGTGTCATAATGGAGAGCTAGAGTTAGAATGCTATAAACCTAAAAAGAAAACTTTTCAAGATGTTTTAAATGAATATAATAATACCTATTACGAAGAAGAGGCTAATACTTCGCTTATTCCTTGTACTTTAGAAGGTTGTGTTGTAAGAATTAGTGATATCATTTCTTATTTAGGCCGTGATATTGAGGATGCTTTAAGACTACACACTATTACTAAAGATGTTTTGCCTAAAGACATTATGGAAGTAACTGGTTATACCAATAAAGAAATAGTTAATTATTTTATTAATGATATTATAACTAATAGTTATGGTAAAGATTATATCAAGATGAGTAGTGCAGCTTTTCAAAATCTAAAAAAATTAAAGAAATTTAATTATGAACACATCTATAGTCAAGCTAATAGTAAAGATACTTTAGAAAAATGGCAACAAATGATGGAAAAACTATTTAACAGTGCTTTAAAAGATTTACAAGAAGAAAAAGAAACTAGTGATATTTATATTTATTTTTATAAATATATGAATGACGATTATAAGAAAAACACTTCTAAAGAAAGAGTAGTAATAGATTATATTTCAGGAATGACGGACCGTTTCTTTCTAACTTCATGTGAAAAATTAGATAAATAAAAAAATTTAAAACTTATACTATTTAATTTTAAAGAGTAAAGTTACTTTTAAATGCAAAGTTAAATTGACTTTTTTCATGATTAATAAGATAATATATGTAGAGGTGATGTGTGCTTGCAAAAGAAAGAGAAAGAAAAAAAATTGACAATAACTGAAGAAGAAATAAAAAATAATCACATTGTTAAATCGACTAAGTCTTACTTAATTGTTTTTAGTACTATGTTTTTGGCTATATTTTTATTATTGATTGGTAGTCTTTTCCGTACTAATGTTACTCCCGATTACCCAATTGTTTTTAAGGGAGCTAATAATCGTTTGATGGTAATTACCAGAAATAATGATGTTAATGATATTACAAATATTGATGAGACGGATATTGTTTATGCTAATAGTGATGTTCGTTATATTTTGTATACAGATAAAAATACTTTATATCTTTTAGATACGACAAGTACCGAAAACAAAAAAATGCTTACTAATAAGGCTTCAAGTTATGGGTTTAGTAGTGATGATAAGTATGTTTATTATATTGAAAATAACAAGGACTTATATATTTATAACCGAAAAAACGCTTCTTCTTATTTAGTCGATAGTAATGTTACTAAATTATTAGATGTATCTTTAGACTATGTTATTTATGAAAAAGATAATTCTTTATTAGTTAAGGATATAGCAACTCAGACTATAGATACAGTTGCAAAATCTTATGAAGATATTATTTTAAGTAAAGATGGTAAGAAAATGCTTTATTCTAATTTAAATCAAGATGAGTCTTTAAACTATTATCTATATAACTTTACTGACTTTAGTAATGATCGAGTTTTAACTAATATTGAAGAACTTTTAAGTTATAATCCTAACTTTACAAAATTTATTTATACGACTAAAACAACGGATACTATTAATATTTACAATAATATTAAAGATAGTAAAGCTAGTAGTGATAAAAAGTTTGTAGCGCTCGATACTGATAATGCCACTAAAGAAGAATTAGAAGAAAATAAAAAGTTACAAAAAGAAATAGCTATGCGTAATGAAATGCGTGATTATGCTAAAAACTATACGGTTTTAGCTTATGATGTTTATTATCAAAATAACCAAACAAAGACTTTGCTGGCTAGTAGTGTTAATAAAGTTTATTTAGATGATATAAGTGATCGTAAACTAATTTATACGAAGATGAATTGGAATAATAATTTTGATTTATCTAACTATACATCTTTAGAAGAATTTAAAAAAGATATTGAAACTAATAAAGAAAATGGTCTATACTATAAAGCCGCAGATACAGAAGCCTCTTTAGTTAAAGAAAATGTAAATGATACTTTAGTAGTAGAATTACTAAGTGGCGATGGTATTTACTTTAGTGAAGATACGAACCTTTATTACAGTAAAGTTAGTAATAAGAAAGCAACCAGTTATAAACTAATAACTAAGTCTTTAGTTAATTCAATTAAAGATATGACTAGTGATATTGGTCTAATATATTTAGAAAAAGAAAATGATACCAATACTTTAAAATATATTAGTGGTGGTAAATCTAGTGTTATTAATACTAATGTATCCGAAGAATATATTACAATATCAGAAACTGAAAATAGTATCTATTATTTAAAAGATTATGAAAATAATCAAGGTAAATTAATTATATATAATGGAATTATCAATAGTAAGATTGCTGATGATGTTAACTCATTTATTTATATCAATGATGATTTAATGTATGCAACTAAAAACTTTGATGAGAAAAGTAGTACATGCGATTTATATCGCTTAAATGGTAGTAAATTAACTTTAATTTATAAGGGAGTTTCAAAATGGTATAATCCTATTGCCAAAGAAAGTACTATTAAAAAGGAAGCCCTAACTAGTTAGGACTTTTTTGTTTAAAATTTTAAAAAATGTTAATAATAAGAAAGAAGGAGAATAATTAATTAAAGTAGGCAGTAGTTTAATTAATTAAACGAAGAATATGGAATACAAAAATTATAAGCACGATACTTATACACTTTATACAATAAAAACAGATAAGTTTAAGACCTGTCATATGGAAATAATATTTAAAAATAAGATAAATAAAGAAGAGATTACTATTTTAAATCTTTTAGGAACTTATTTAGCATATACATCGCAAAAATATCCGAAGCGCCGTAATGTTATTGAGGCTTTAGAAGATTTATATGATACAAATTTTTATGAGACTAATGCTAGAGTGGGAAAAAATATCTTTGCCTCATTTATTATGGATTTTTTAGAACCCACTTATTGTGAAAAAGACTTCTTAGATCAAGTACTTTCTTTTCCTTTTGAATTTATTTTTAATCCAAATTTTAAAAATACTGTTCCTGATAAGAAAATATTTGATGTTATCGTAAATATGGTTAAAAGTACCATAATGAGTAGTAAAGATAGTCCTACTAATTATGCTTTTAAGCAAGCTTTTAAGACTTTAGGAGAAGATAATCCAGCAGGATTTGATATGAATGGCGATATAGATATTTTAAGACGGATAACACCCGAAGATTTATATAGTTATTATCAAAGATTTTTGAAGGAATTTAGTTGTGATATTTATATCATTGGGAACTTAGATATGGAATATGTTGATATGAAGATAAGCGGGGTTTATAAAAACAACTATGTGGCCCCAGAAGTTACAGATTATTTTATAAATTATCCTTTAAATCGTAAGGTTACTTATAAATGTGAGATGGGACCTTATGAGCAATCATCATTTATTATGCTTTATAAGACAGATATGTTAACTGATAAAGAGAAAAATTATGTTATTCATTATTTCAATTCAATATTTGGCAGTGGTTCTTTAAATAATAAGTTAAATCAGTATTTAAGAGAAGAAAATGGTTTGTGTTATAGTACATATAGTCTTTATCAGAAGATTGATAACTTGTTTATTGTATATGCAGGAATTGATGCGGAAAATAAAGACGCTTGTGTTAGAATAGTTAAAAAAGCTTTAAAAGAAATGCAACAAGGAAACTTTACCGAGGAAGAAATTACATTTGCTAAGGAAAATTTAATTAATCAAATTAAAATGAGTTATGATACCCAGACGAGTATTTTAGATAACTATGCATTTCATAATTTAATTGGTTCACCACTTTTAAATGTCCGTATTAAAGAAATTGAAAATGTTACAAAGGAAGAAATTGTAGAATTAGCTAAGAAAATTAAATTAAATTCTATCTATTTATTGGGAGGTACTAATGCTAAAGAAAATCAAGATAAATAAATATAATGAAACTATTTATTATGAAAAACTAGATAATGGATTAGAGGTCTATATGTGGCCGAATGAAAATGTTAATAGTTATTATGCAACTTTATCAGTTAAGTATGGTAGTGTGGATACAAATTTTAAAATAAAAAATAAAACTTATGAAGTATCAAAAGGAATTGCACACTTTTTAGAGCATGTTAAGTTTAATGAAGGACCAAATAAGACTGCACATGAATATTTTAATAAACTGGGCTCTTCTATTAATGCTTTTACGACTTTCGATTATACTTCCTATGAGGTAACAGCATCAAATAAGATAAAAGAAAATATTACTCATTTACTTGATTATGTCCAAAGACCTTACTTTACTAAAGAATTAATTGAAAAAGAAAGGAAGATTATTTTATCAGAAGTTAAGATGGGCAAGAATAACCCATATCAAGTGTTGTATTATACTTTAAATGGTACCGTGTTTTCTAATGATA
>CAKOMH010000051.1:0-11193 GCA_934096595.1 uncultured Bacilli bacterium
AATCTAAATAACCAGTAATAAAAATTTTATCATAGGCTCTTAAAGTGACATTAATACTTTTCATCTTACTTAAAATAGTAACATTTTGGAGCATATTAAAGACATTAGGAAAAGTCATTTTATTTAAGATAGCTTCTAAATAATTATCAGGTAAGTTATTAAGAAAATTTTGATTACGCAAAAGACTTACCCTTTCATCTTCACTAAATTTATTATTAACTAAATGCACTAAAGTATCATAATGAAGTTTAAGTAAATAAGTATAATTATTTTTAAATAATTCTAAAACTTTATCATCAGGACTATATAAGTAAATCGAATTATTTAAAGCTTTATCTAAATAATCTTTAGTTAGATATTTGGAATTATTATTAGCAAGCATATTTAACTCTTTAACTGTACTGTTTAAATTCTTAGAAAAGTTATGGGTAAGTAGGGAAGCTAAGTAATCTTTTGAAACTAATTTAATAGTTAATTCGGGATTTAGTTTAGCTAAAATAGTGGGGGTTATATTTAAACCTTTAATTAAAGTATCGGTATCTAAATTATAAAGAGTAATACTATAATTTTTTGCATATCTTATTATTCCAGAGTTGATTAACTTATTTAAATCACTACCAAGATAATAATATTTATTGATATAGTTGGTAATTATTTCACTACTCATTTTTGAAAATAGGTCTTTTTTAGTTATTAAGTCTTTAGGTAAGTCATTTAAAAGAAGCGCGTTTTCGGGTATTTTGGGGATAATAGGATTTACTAATTTTTCTAACATATCTTTTTTATTATTAATAGTATAATTAATTCTTTTAATATCAAGATTAGATAAGAAGTTTTTACTGTCTAAATAGGCTAACTTACTAGGTAAAGTTAATTTATTCCAAAGACCTAAAGTCTGGTAGTAGGGGATATCCAGATTTAAAAGGGTGAATTTTTCCTTAGTTGATAATTCTAATCTTTTAATAATTATTGATAAATAACGGTCAAAAGCGTAAGCATTATTATTACTTCTAATTTGTTCTAACTTTTTTAAGAAAGCTATTTTATCAGGACTATTATTAATTGTTGTGATAATACGGTTTAAATTAGTTTTTAAGTCCTCACTTAAATTATTATCCGTATAAAGAGCATAGGTTAAAATTTCTTCCAAAAGCGTTTTTGTATTTTCCATATCCATAATTATCATATCCTTATATTATCTATACCCATTATAGCAAGAAAAAAACTATAAAAAAAGCCTCATATCACTAGAATACGGGCTTTTAAGTTAATTTTTTTCTCGTTTTTGAAGATTTTTATTAATTTTCTTTAAGTAAGTCTTTTCTTAATACCGCGTGAACAACAAAACGCTCCGAAGTATTTGCACAGGTTGATAAAGTTAAAATTTTATCATCGGCGGTAATTGTAATATCATTTTTAAATACTGAACGACTACGAATTAAATTAATAAAGTTAAAGAATTCTTCTTGATTATTAAAGTTAGTTTGTAAGTAATCATCAGTTACGGGAATGGTGTAAGCTGAGAAAACTTCCCACTTCATTTCGGCATTAATATCATTATAAGTAATTAAGTTATCCTTAACATTTTGATACCAATTCTTTTTCGTAACCTGACTTAAAGTGCCAAACATTGTCTTACTGTAATAACGATTATGAGCAAAAATAATAGTATTTTGATCTAAAATAGTACTAGAGTTTGCATAATTTAAGAAAACCCAACCATTAAAATCACGCTTCTTATTGAAATTATGTTTTAAATAATAATCATTATCAGTAGCTTGAACAATTGGATAATCAATAGTAGTATTGGGAACATTTAACCAGCCAACAGTATCACTATTTAAATCCTTTAAAGCCATAATTACGGGATTTTGTTCTTCTTTTTTGACAGGAGTAGGAGCCGTGTTGTCATCAGGATTTTCAGGATTACTTGGAGTTTCGTTATTATCAGGAATTTGGGTGCTACCATTTTCATCTGGAGTCTCATTATTACTAGGCTTGTTATCTGTTGGGTTCTCCTTAGAATTATCATCAGTATTATTATTGCTATCTTTAATCTTGGTATCTAAATACTCCGTAATATTATCTTTAATAGCATTAACATTTTCTAAAGACTTCTTATTATTATAAAAAACAAAAGCAAAAGCCATAAAAGAAAGTAAGATGATGATAAGACAGCAAGATTTTATTGTTGTGGCAATCAATTGTTTAATATAATTAGATTCAATATATTCACTAGAGTAAGCTAAAATAATATTAATATGTTGTTTTTTATTTTCCTTTTTTATCGTTTTAATTCTTTCAATAATATCTTTATCCGTAATATTATCATGAATAGCAATCGTTATATTTTTAATTTTTAACTCTTTTAATAAATCAATTAAAGAAAGTAAATCAGTTGTTAAGAAACGATATAATTCAATCGTTTTTAAATATTTATTAATCTTAAAGAAAGTCTTTAAATCATTATAGTCATTAGCAACTATGGGACACATTAACTTAATTGTTTTAGCATAAAAGATAGCTGAATAGTTATTTAAGTCATTATTAGCCATAAATTGGGAAGAAAATAAAACCTCTTGCTTAGAAATAACCTTGATATTATCTTTATCAAAAGTTTCAATTAAATAAGTAGGAATCGATAAACACTCAACTTCTTTTAAAGAATTAATTTTCTTTATAGCCTCATATGCTTCATAAGTAAAATTTTCATTAGTATTCATTAAAACCTTATTTATAGGGATATTTTTAAAACAAGGAGCAACGGTACTAATAACAGTCATATCGTTTGCGATGATTAAATTAGTTTTCTTTTCTACACATATTTCTTTTAAGAAACCACTAACTAATTTTTGATTTTTAGCAATATAATCAAGAGAAAATAAGAGCTTTTCATTACTAATAATGTTTGTATTTAAAAGGGTTTTATCTAAGTTTTTCTCTTTTACAACTAAATATATTTTTAAAGTTTGATTTTTAAATTCAATTTCTATTTTTTGCATAATAACCTCGCCAATTTTATAAATTACAATACAATAATATCATAGTTTGTAATATTTTTGGAAATAATGTCTTAAAGTAATTTACTTTTTTTTGAAAATTTGATATCATAAAAATGTAAAATAAGGGAAAGATAAATGTGAGAGGTAAATTTATGAAAAAAATTAATAAGTTATTTGCTGCCGCTTTAGTCGGCGTAGTAGGGGTTCTTGGAATTGGAGTTGTTCATGCTGCTGATTTGAATGCGGGACCAGTTACTGTAAAGTGTAATAATTCAAAACTAGCAATTGGGGCATCCACTGTTTGTGATGTTATCATTACACCATCTGAAGATTTAACTGATACAGCTACTACTGTTAATAAAGCATTCATATCTATGTCGCAGTCAGAATATATTACGGCAAGTAGTATAACTGCAAATGAAGCTGCTGGTTTTAAAATTGAAAGTGGCGCTGATACAAGCGATAAAGCTAAAGAGCGTACTGTTCAATTAGGTTTTAGTGGTAAATTAACTAAAGGTGTACAAACTAAAATTATGTCATTTACATTAAAGTTAGAAGAAGCTGCTTCTAAGTTACCAGAAGGTAATTGTGCTGAACTTTGTGTAAGTGGCGTTATGTTTGATGTTACATCAGCAAAAGGAACAATTGCTAAAGCCGTTGTAGGTGATACTGGTAAAGCTTGTCCAAACATTATTATTACAGAGCAAAAATGTGAGGGTAAAGGTTGTAATCCGGAAACTGGCGAATTTATGAACTATGCTATTATTGCTGGTGTTGCTGGTGTTTCTTTAGTGGCTATTGCTGTTGTTACTAAAAAGAAAAAATTCTATACTGTTTAGTTTAGACTTTGGAGACTACGGTCTCTTTTTATTTTGCTTACAACTTGTTTAATAAAAAAATTAGTATGGGTAATTTAGTATGGATAATATAGTAAAAAAAAGACTTGAAAATTTATTTAAAGTAAATAAATGACAATAAATTTAACTTTTTTGAAGAAATTTAGCAATTTTTGAAGGAAATTAGGGGGTAGGCGGTAATATATATAATTAGAGGGATAAATTTTAATTTACTATAATTTATAGTATAATAAAGATGGAGGATTTATGTTAAGTGTAAAAAAAATATATAAAAGTTATGGTACTAAAGATAATAAATATCCAGTTTTAAAAGATATTAATTTAAACTTTCGTGCTAATGAGTTTGTGGCTATCTTAGGACCATCTGGTTCGGGGAAAACTACTTTATTAAATATTTTAGGAGGGCTTGATCGTTATGATGAAGGAGATTTAATAATTAATGGGAAGTCGACTAAGCAATTTAAAGAGAGTAATTGGGATAGTTATCGTAATAAATCGATTGGTTTTGTTTTTCAAAGTTATAATTTAATTAGTCATATTTCGATATTAAGTAATGTCGAGATGGGACTTACTTTATGTAATGTTACTAAAAGTGAAGCTAAGAAAAGAGCAATTGAGGCTTTAGAAAAAGTTGGGTTAAAAGACCATATTCATAAGAAACCTAATCAGTTAAGTGGGGGGCAAATGCAGAGGGTTGCCATTGCCAGAGCCTTAGTTAATAATCCTGATATTATTTTAGCCGATGAACCAACGGGAGCCTTAGATTCTAAAACTAGTACGCAAATTATGGAGTTAATTAAAGAAATTTCTAAGGATAAATTAGTTATTATGGTAACTCATAACGATACCCTAGCTGATATCTATGCAAGTCGAATAATTAAGTTAAGTGATGGCAAAATTGTTAGTGATTCTAATCCCTATAATGCTAAAGAAGAAAATGCTGAATATAGCTTAAAAAGAACTAAAATGAGTTTTTTCACCGCTTTAGGTTTATCTTTAAATAATATTAAAACCAAGAAGGGCAGGACCTTGCTTACTAGTTTTGCGGCTTCTATTGGGATTATTGGTATATCTTTAGTTTTAGCCCTTTCTAATGGTTTTCAAAAACAAATTGATAACTTTGAAAGAGATACTTTATCTAATATGCCTATTTCCATCCTGAAAGATGGTATTGATATAAAAGAGGCCATTACTACTTCAACTACTAATGACTTAGAAGAATATCCCTTTGATAATATAATTAGAAAAGAAAAAGATGTCCAAACGATAAGTCACGCTAATAAGATAGATGCTAAATATATAGCTTATTTAAATAATATTGATAGTTCCTATCTTAGTGGGATATCTTATGGTCGCTATACTAATATGAATTTATTAATAAAAAATAATGAGGAAGTAGTGCCTTTTCTTTACCAATTATCCCCAATTCCCGAAACTAAAGATGGTAAGGTTGATTCTTTAGTAACTAATAATTATGATTTACTAGCTGGTAAGTTACCTGAGGCAAGTAATGAATTAATGTTAATAGTAGATTCTTATAATAAGATATCAGCTGATCTTTATAATCTTTTAGGCCTTACAGACTCTAGTACCTTTACTGATGTTTTAAATAAAGAAATTAAATTAATAAATAATAATGAATATTATACTGAATTTAATAATATTTATATTGGTAATACTGACTATACTTCGATGTATGAAAATAGTAATAATATAACTTTAAAAATAGTAGGTATTATAAGAGGTAAAAAAGATAATCAATTTAGTGAAATGGCGGGAACTGGGTTAAGTTATAAAGATTCTTTATTAAAGGAATATATTAATAAAAATAAAGAATCAGCTATTGTAAAAAAGCAAGAAGAAGTAGATTACAATGTTTTAAGTGGTCAAAAGTTTGATGAATCAATTACTAAAGAAATGATTTTAAGTACTTTAGGAGGTAATGATATTCCTTTTAGTATTCAATTGTATCCTAAAGATTTTAATAGTAAAGATAAAATAACCGAATATTTAGATAAGTATAATGAGACTAAGCAAGATGAAGATAAAATAGTTTATACTGATTATGCTAGTACGGTAACTGAGCTTTCTAGTGGTATTATGAATGGTATTACTATGATTTTAATAGGTTTTTCTTCGGTATCGTTAATTGTTTCTTCTATTATGATTAGTATTATTACTTATATTAGTGTTTTAGAAAGAACTAAAGAAATTGGTATTTTAAGAAGTCTAGGGGCTCGTAAGAAGGATATATCAAGAGTATTTAATGCTGAAACTTGTATTATTGGCTTTGTTTCTGGGGTTATGGGTGTAGGGATTGCTTATCTTTTAACTTTTCCAATTAATATTGTAATTAAAAATGCTACGAATTTAAGTAATGTTGCCCTTTTAAGTGTTAATCATGTTATTGTAATGATTACAATAAGTATTGTAATAACAATGATTGGGGGATTAATACCAGCTAAAATGGCTAGTAAAAAAGATCCTGTAGTAGCGTTAAGGACAGAGTAAGATGATAAAGAATATTGTTTTTGATATTGGTAATGTTATTTTAAACTTTGATATTAAAAGAGTTTTAAAGGAATATACGAGTGATTCTAATACAAGAAAATTTATTTTAGATAATATTATTAATTCTCCTGAGTGGTTAGGCAATGCCTTAATAGATACTGGGTATTTAAAAGTAGAGGACGCTATTAAAATTGTTTGTGATCGAACTAATCATATAAATGATAAGGTGATTATTGATTTTTGGACAACCTATCTTAATTATGCCTATATAGATAAGAAATTGTTAGAGTTAATTATAAAGTTAAAAGAAAATGGTTATCATATTTATCTATTATCTAATATTAATCCTTATACATATAACTATATTTTAGAAAAATCTAATTTATTTGATATAGTAGATGGTTATATTTTATCTTACCAAATTCATATGATAAAACCATATCAAGGAATATATTATGAGCTAATTAAAAAGTTTTATTTAAATCCTAAAGAAACTTTATTTATTGATGATAATTTAAATAATATTAAAACTGCTATTCTTTTAAATATAAAAGGTATAAAAGTAAAACCTGATAATTATCAAGATATTGAAGATAAATTGAAAAAGAATAATATTAAATTTTAAAAGGAAAAGTAGGTTATCAAAACCAGTTTTAATTTATACCTTATTATTATACAATTTATAAGAAAGTAACTAGTAAGTATTTCTTACTAGTTCAGAAATTAATTAAATAAAATATAAAAAAGCACTAGAAAGAGATTAACATATTTCTAGTGTTTTTGAATGTCTTAAAGTAACTGGGGCCATTTTTGATAAGAGAATTATAAATAAACCATACTAAAATATTTATATTTTTTTAGGCCCCAGTTACTTAATTAGTTTCTACTACAAACGGATCATTTGCAGTACCAATTCCTTCAGTTATTTTAACATCTGATTTTAAATTTATAACAGGACGGACACCAAGATCGTTATGGACGCCCCAAAAGCCCAAGTAACCATCATTATGTTGTATCCATCCATTTGAATAGCCGTACGACGAATAGAAGCTAGAAGGAGACATGGTCCAGTAATGTTCTGGTGAATAAACCCATGCTAGTTTATTGATATGTGAATTATCCATACCAGCAAATACTAACTCATCATATGTTATTAAACCGACTGGATATGTTAAAGCCTTATTACCAATACTCGAATCAGCTATTGTGTATAAATCTCTAGATAGTTCTGGACAAGAAAATATTGGCGATTTATTTTCAAATCTCTTATATGCTCCGAAATAACTATAACTTGAAGTGCTAATTCCATCGCCACTTCGTAATGTTCTATCACCACAGAAACCTACAGCATTTGATACATAACTACTGTATCCTTTATCAACAATATTAGTTTTATACCAATTATCTACAGTCGTTTTAATCGCTGACGATGTTGTATTTGTATGGACTTCATCAAATGTTGTGCCATCGGGGTTGCCATACATATAGCCGACATAAGCTGGATCATTATATTTACTATTAAACTGCGAATTTCCAATGGTCTGATTTACACCAGTGGCATTCTTTACTGTTCCATCATATATTAATCTTATGGAGCCATCACCATTAATTCTTACAATTTGCCAATAGATATTAGCAAAATAAACAATATTATTTTTAACATTTCCACGGTAGTAATAAGTCGTACCGTAATCATCCATTTCTTGATATAAACCTTTATCAGATTTATCTGTTTCTAATTCTGCTTCTATTAAGGTAATTACATTTAAGTTATAAGTTATACTGTCATATGAAACATTATTCCATGTTGTTTCGCCGGTTGTCTTTGACGCACTAGTTACTTGATAGATTATCGTATCTCCAGTTCCACGAGTGACATACATTTTTTCGCTGGTTTGATTATAAGACATATATTCAGCTTGAAAGTAATACTTAGTATTGCCACTGAAATCAATTTCAGTGGGGTCTACATAAACGGGATTTGATAATGAATATCTGCCGTTTGAACTATCAAAGGTTTTAGTTGTAAACAAGACAATTTTAGCTTCGTCCGCACTTAAATCGCTCATTTGGTCATCGCTTTTAATTGCTGTACTTGCTGGTTTTGTAGATGATACCGTTGCTGTACTTCCTGTTTTTTCGACCCATTTAATTATTGGAGCAGTCTGACTTAAATCTACTGCTTGTTTACTAGCAATCTTTGTCTTAGCTATTTCGGGAGTAGTTTGATATTCATTGGCAAGGATTGCATCTCCTAACTTATTATAACCAGCTGTTACAGGACTATAACTACTAGGTTCTGAGACTGTAACTATTTTTGACTTAAATACCTTATTCATCGCATCATCATTTATGGTTACATCTTCATCCATCCAGAAAGATATCGTATAATCTATTGAATCGCCGGCTCCCAAGTAACCTTCGGCAATAGTCCTTGCTTCCGTTGAACCACTCATTGTTGTTGTAGCTTTTTTATAACTATCTAAGGTTGTAATGGCATCACTGTTAATTTTAGTAGCTATAAACTTGCTATTTAAAGTTGTACCTTCTAACATTTCTAAATTAACATAATAATGGGCAAAAATTGAACAACTATTTCTTAAAGTAAAACTATATGGTTTTAATTTTAACCCTTCAGCATCAGTTATTGGATAAGCATTAGTTAAATTAATTTCATCTTTTTCTTCCGCCAATTCAATATTAAAACAACCAGATGTTCCTTTATTAGCATTATCACTTATAAATGTAAAACGCCAGTAAGCATAAGATAAACCTATACTAACTAAAGTTATAATTAAACAGATAATTATTAGACTAAATTTACTTTTCTTTTTCATGACAAATATCCTTACTACTTTTATTATTACCCAAATTTTAAAAATAATTACTAAATTAGTGTAACTCATAATAACCACTAATCCGTATTTACGGTTTCATAGAGTATGTAACTCTATGAAAAATGGACCGTGGGACCAGTATTTATCTAGGCTTAATAATAATTTGACTAGAAATTTTGACTATAATAAAATTAAATTATTTGACTATTAAATGGCTAGTAAACCCCTATAAATACAGGAATTAAACTAATATATTCTGACTAGGAATTTGACTACAAAGATTAGAAATATTCTCTTTAAAAAGTCTAAAAACTATGGTATATTTAATATATAAGTTAAAAATAAGTACTGAAATTACGGTTTCATAGAGTTACATACTCTACGAAAAATCTTTGTTTTAAAGATAAGTTTATCCTAAAATAGCTATTTTATACTAAAAAAAGTAGGTCATCAAAACCTACTTTAATTTATATCTTTTTTAACAATATCTAAAACATGTCTAGAATATCCTAAATAATAAGGAGATTCACATCTTTGGAAATGAAATTCTAAGTACTTATTAAATTCATCTATACTCATTTTATTAATTATTGGTCTTATATATTCTGTCATACCTTCTTGAGAGATTAATTTTTCTCTTTTTAAGTGGCATATCTTATTAATATTAGCAATTGATTCAAATGTATCAAAACTATATAAAGTGGTTTTATTATCTTTAATAATAAACTTATCATCATACATATTATCATCTAAAATATGGCCATCGATAAAACCATGTTTTAAAATAGCAAAATCATTAAGACAGTAAACAATTAAAAGATAACCATTATTCTTTAAATGCTTTAATACCTCTTTAATAGCGCCCACTTTATCTTTGCCAAAAAGGTGGTAGATAGGACCAAAAAGCAAGATTACATCATAAGTTTCATTACCTAAAAACTCCAAGTTAAGAGCATTACCTAAATAGGTTTTAACCTTTTTACTTTTACTTTCAATGACTTTTAAATTATGTTTAACTAGTTCCACGGCTGTAATATCATAACCTAAATTGCTTAAATAAAGACTATATTTTCCCGTACCAGCCCCAACATCTAAGATTTTGGGCTTATTAAAATGTTCTAAAACTTCTTTAATATACTTAATTGTTGTTTGAAATTCAACTATTCCATGTCTAGTTTCCAGACGCTTATCCTCATTAAATTTATTATAATAATTATTTAATAACTCATTCATTTATATTTTCCGTTACTTTAACATGATTTACAAACTCTACATCATCTCTTAAGCCCTCATGGAGTTCTTCTTCCGCATTACCAACATAAACATCTTCAATACGCGAAACACGCAAACGCTCCGCAATTAAAATTGCTTCAACTTTTTTAACAGCCGTATCTAAATCATCATTAATAACAACATAGTTATAATTATTATAGTAATTGATCTCTTGATAAGCTTTCTTAAATCTTTCAATAATCTTTTCAGTGTCTTCGGTATTACGATTCTTTAATCTTCTTACTAATTCTCGCATAGAAGGGGGCATAATAAAGATAAAAATAGCATTAGGAAATTCTTCCTTTATTTTTAAAGCTCCTTGAATTTCAATTTCTAAAATAACATCTTTACCCTGACTTAAAAAATTTTGAATCTTTGATTTTGGGGTCCCATAATAATTATCATTATAAGTAGCATATTCTAAAAAATCATTATTTTTAATATGCTCCTCAAATTCTTCCTTACTAACAAAAAAATAATCAATCCCATCAATCTCGGAACCACGGGGTTTTCTTGAAGTCATAGAAATAGATAGCCAAAAATTATGATAATAGTTTTTAAGTTCATTAATAATACTATCTTTTCCCGCTCCTGATGGACCACTTAAAACAATTAAATTGCCTTGTTCCTGTTCTTTCAAAATTTCACTCATACATAATCCTCCTTAAATTTTTTCTAGTATACCATGCAATTATAATTTTTGTAAACGATTAA
>CAKOMH010000052.1:0-10802 GCA_934096595.1 uncultured Bacilli bacterium
ATATTTTAGTATGGTTTATTTATAATTCTCTTATCAAAAATGGCCCCAGTTACTTTTTAATGAATATAAAGGAGTTTCTTATGCAAAAGAAAAATATAATATTTTTAAGTGTATCTTTAGTATTAATAATATTACTAGGAATAGGAGTATCTTATTCAATGTGGAATATAACTGTTAGTCAGGATGAAGTAAATACAGCAATGACTAAGTGTTTTGATATAACTTATAGTAGTGAATCTAACGCAATTAATTTGGAAAAACAGTATCCCATAAGTGATGAGGCTGGAAGTAAGTTAACACCGTATACTTTTAAAATAACTAATACATGTGATATAAATGCTTATTATAAAATAAATTTAGAAACATTAAATAGTAGTAATATTGATACCAAGTTTATAAAAGCCTCTTTAAATAATGATAGTTCTAAAGTCATTAGTGATTATAGTGAGACTAGTGTTTCTTTAAGAGATGGGAAAGTAGCGAATAATTTAAAATCTGGTTATCTTCCAGTAGGTGGTTCTATATCATTTGATTTAAGACTATGGATAGATTATGATACTACGGTTAATGATATAAAAAATGATGGAACAGATAAATGGATAGGTAAAATTGTCGTTGTTTTAAGCCCAGTAACCGAAGATGAGATTAATAAAGTTTGTCAAAATAGTGGCGGAGATTTAATAGATAGTGGAGAGTGTCGAAAGTATTATGTTAAATTAAATCAACAATTTAATGTAAACAATGTTTTAACTTATAGTTATGATTATCAAATCAATGATAATAAAAGCAATTCATTTTCCTTAGTTACGAATGGTAGTAATGCAAGATTTGGACCAGTCCTTACATACACGGAGAACAATTTATATTTTATATGTTTTTATTCAGAAAATACCGGTGAATTTACATCTGCAAGAACGCATGGCGCTGATGAATATCCTTTGCGTGCAACAAAATATACTCGTAAAAATGAAGATAATTATTATTATTATAATTTTTATAACGATTATAATTCGTATATAATTATTCCTGATATTAATGCTTGGTCTGCTTGGTACTTTGAATGGGTAGATGTTAATTTTTTAAAATACCAAACAATA
The DNA here is from genome assembly GCA_934096595.1 of uncultured Bacilli bacterium. Taxonomy (GTDB): domain Bacteria; phylum Bacillota_I; class Bacilli_A; order RF39; family UBA660; genus CAG-605. The sequence goes on from CAKOMH010000052.1 coordinate 1,098, forward strand.
GATTTAACATTAATGTTTGGCGAAGGTAATGAGCCAGATAAGGAATGGTGTGATAAGTATTTAAATAATTATTATGAATATAATTTAGAAGGAACATTAACACCTATTAAAGAATTAGGTGAACCAATAAAGACAAGTTACTATGATAAAATAGATATGTTTGATTAAATTATGGTGAATGTTTAAATTCTAAAAGTGATAGTTATTTATTTAGGGCTACTAAAACTAATTAAAATAATCGTATAAAACATACGATTTTTTTCATACTATAAATGTGATTAAGATGAAAAAGATATTAAAATATATACCCATTCTTTTATTACTTTTTATTAATCCCTTCTTAGATTTAATAAAAAGTAATGATATAGATAAAATAAAATATAACTTATTAGAAATAGAAAATACTTCTTTAAAAGAAGAAATAGAGAATCTAAGTAATATTAAATATAATAATTATGATTATATAATAAGTAAAATATTAATTAAGAATCTTTATAATAGTAATATTTATTATTTAAAAAGTAATACTTCTCTTGAACCTAAACACCCTGTAATTAATGATAAAGGACTAATTGGTATTACTAATACTAATAATACTCTAGTACCTATTTATAATTTAACAATATCAGTTAGAGTAGATAATTATGCTGGTTTATATAAAGATAATAAAATAATCATAAATAATAATGTTAATATAAAAAGCGATTCCAAAGTCTATACAAGTGGGCTTACTAATTTACCCAGTAATTTACTTATTGGTAAGATAGATAGTTGTAGTATAAGTGATAATATAACTACTTGTAATATAAATATTAATAAAATTGATACTAACTACTGTTTAATTCTAACGGAGTATACCATATGATTTATTTAATCATAGATATTCTTTTTTATAGTTTAAGTCCTTTTAATACTTCTTTTTATCTTTTTTATTTATTATATCAAAAAGATTATCTTAATATTTTAAGTATATTTATTATTATATATTTAACCCATAATTTATTTTATCTTATTGTTTTCTTAAGTATAATTCTTTTTAAAAGATTACATTATTTAAATATAAGTAATAAATTTTTAAAAAGTTTAATCGTTTATCTTATCTTTTTTAATCTTAATATAACATTAAATAGTTTTATTATGTTTATTTTAATTTTTTTCTACTTTTATTATTTTAATAAAGAAATATTCTAATTTTAAATGTATTTAGATTTTAATCTTTTAGACTTTTTATAATCTTTATTATATAATAGTTATAAGGAGGGAAAATGAATAATAAATTTTTAACGAAAGTATTTGGCTGGATGGTAGTAGGACTTTTAGTAACATTTGGAACTGGTTTTTTAGTATCTACTAATCAAAATATGGTTGCTAATGTGGTATCAGGTTTAGGCTTATTTACGATACTAGTTGTTGAGCTTGCCGTGGCTTTCTTCTTTTCATTACGCATAAGTAAGATGTCCTCGGGCACTGCTAGGGCTTGTTTTATTTTGTATTCATTTGTTAATGGACTATTCTTTTCAACATATTTTGTTTATTTTGAATTAGCTTCATTAATTTATGTTTTCTTAATAACAGCGATTGTATTTGCTATTTTTGCGCTTATTGGGGCTACAACTAAACTAGATTTAAGCAAAATGGGTTCTTACTTACTAATGGGTTTAATTGCTATTATTCTTTGTGGAATTATTAATATCTTTGTTGGTAGTAGTTCTTTAGACTTTATTATTTCTACAATTGCAGTTATTGTTTTCTTAGGATATACAGCATATGATGTTAAGATGATTATGAACTCAGATAAGTTTATAGCTATTCCAGAAGAAAATATAGCTATTTATGGCGCTTTTCAATTATACTTAGATTTTATTAACTTATTTATAAGATTAATCCAGTTCTTTGGAAAAAGTCAAGATAATTAAAAAATCTATACTGTTAAGAGTTAATAGATTTAAGAAGGGACTTAAGATACTTAAGTCTTTTTTTCGTTATATTTATATTAACTTTAAAATCGTTTTTTATCGTGAGGATTACTATAGAAATATAGTATTTTTATTTATTTAATATTATTTAGTATTACTTCCCACCCGCCACACCCTAGAGGGTATAATTTAAAAGAAAATGCTTTAGCAAATGCTAAAAATGCTATCGGCTTAGGCCTAGATAATGAGACTATTTCTAAAATAACTGGACTTTCTATTAAAAAAATTGAGCATTTACGAACGGATAATCAATAGTCTTTAGATTACTGGACTAGGAAAATCTTTTAAAAGCATGGCTATAATGGTGTTTTAAAGTTTTAATACTTTTTATCACTTAAATAAAAGAACTAATTAGAGTGATTAATTCTAACTAGTTCTTTTAAGTTTAATCAACAATATTAATTAGGAGTCTAATAGCAGTCTTTTCTTCACCGTTAATTAAGACATCATTAAAAGCGGGAATAATACCGATATTAATACCAGCTGGTGCTAAGAAACCACGAGCGATAGCCACAGCTTTTACCGCTTGATTTAAAGACCCCGCCCCAATTGTTTGTAGTTCCACATTACCGTTTTCCCTAAAAATATTAGCAATAGCTCCCGCTACCTTACTAGGGTTAGATTTTGATGATACTTTTAAAATTTCCATAATTTTTAATTCCTCCTAAAAAATATATATGCTCTTGTTTTTAAAACTTTCCAAAAACTAAAAAATAAGCTGTTTCTTATAAGTATATTGTGATATTATTAATGTAGAAAGTAGGGTAGAAAAAGTGTATGAGAAGCAAAACTAAAGGTTTTACTATTACTGAACTATTAGCAGTTATTGTAATTATGGGAATATTAATAACTATTGCTAGTGCAAGTTATAATGGAATTAGTAAGAACTTAAAAGAAAGAACATATAATAATAAAATTGATTTAATTAAATCAAAAGCTATTGAATATGCCACTGATTATGGAGTAGAAGCTACTACTATAAGCGTTGCTAAATTAATTGAAGAAGGTTATATTGAACAAGAAAATGATACTGAAAATAATGAAAAATTAAATAATCCCTTAGGAGGCTATTTTGATTGCTATCAAGTAGATATTAATAGAGTCTTGGAAGATTATGAAATAAATGTTTCGGCAAGTACTGATTGTAGTTTAGCACAAATGGATATCTTATCGTCGAAATTAGATATTTTAGCCTACAAAGCTAGTGATAATCTTTTAATAAATCAAAATTATTTAGGATCTAATAAAGATATAAAGTGGACTAATGATGATGTTTATTTATATTTAACTCCGGAATCATTAAATGAGTTATCAGAACATGATATGACTATTACTTGGAGTTTTAATGGCGAAAATAAAACTAGTAATGGCCCTATCTATAATAAAGAAAATAATCCAGGTATTAATTCTGATTATATTAATGTTTATAGAATAAATACTAATTATTTAGTAAATACTAGTGTAACGGTAAAGGTTCAAACAAGTAAAGGATTACTTGCTAAGAGTGTTAATGTAAAAATAGATAAAGCCAAACCAACATTAACACTAGATACAAAAGCTTCATATGAACAAGCCAGTAAGGTTATCACTTTTAATGGTAGTGATGGTGAAGGCTCCGGTTTTGCTAGTTATTCTTATGCTTTAACAGAAGATTTAAATGAGGCTCCTAATTTTAATATAACCGCAGAAGAAAAACGCATCACTGTTTATGAAAATAAGACTTATTATGCTTATGCTAAAGATCAAGTAGGTAATGTAAGTGAGGCGGTACCAATTAGTATTACAAATATTGATAATTCTAAACCAGTATGTAAAAACCCCGTAAATAATTCAGGTTGGGCAACAAGTTATACTTATACTTATGGTTGTAAAAGTGATGTAGGATCTGGTTGTGCAACTCCTGATAAAACCGAGACGCAAACTGATCAAGCGGAATATAAAAAAGTAAATTGGGATGTTAGTGATAATATTGGTAATACTAGAGCTTGCCAATATAACTTAGCAGTTCATGTTGATAGGACTAATCCAACTTGTAGTATTGAGGCTTTTGGTAAAAAGAATTCTAATACAAATAAGTGGTTTATTGATGATGTTAGTTTGTATTTATCAGTTGCTGATGAAATAAGTGGGGTTAGTGAATATGGGATTACAACGAGTCCTAATGCCGAATATAATGGTAAAAATCAGGCACTACTAACTACTGATACAACGGATGCTGGTATTAAATACTATGGTTATGTTAAGGATAAAGCTGGTAATGTGGGAACTTGTTCAATTACGGTTTATCGTTTAAAAGAACAGCCAACTTGCGAGTTATCAGTAGATAAAAATCCAGATGGTGATAATGGGTGGTATAGGTCAAATGCTACTGTTAAATTAAGTTCTAGTTCGAAGTATATTACAGCTAAGAGTCTTAATAATACTAACCGAGATAGTTTTACAGTTAGTTCTGATACCTCTGGCGTTAAGGTAAGTGGAACAGTTACTAATGTGGCAGGATCAGTTAGTAGTTGTAAAAATACGATTACTATTAAGAAAGATACTGAGGCTCCTAAATGTACAATAAATGCTAATGGTAATAGTAATAATGGTTGGTATATTAGTGATGTAGCGATGAGTATTTCCCCAACTGATTCTTTAAGTGGTGTTGCTTCTTACGGAATAAATGCTAATAATAGAACTTATAATAATGTCCAGAAAACAAGTTTAACATGGGATACAGATGGTATAACTTATTATGGCATTGTAAAAGATAATGCTGGTAATGAGGGAGCATGCGAGGCAACGGTTAAAAGATTAGCAACGCCACCAACATGTACTATAAATGCTAGTGGGACGAAGGGTGCAAATAATTGGTATGTAAGTAATATTACTAATACTATCACTTCTAATTCCCCACATGTTGTTAGTAAAAAAATAACAGCTAACAATAGTGAATCATATGTAATAAATCAAGATAACGATGGAACCACCCTTTATGGTGAAGTGGTAAATGTCGCTGGCGTTAAGGGGACCTGTTCTAATTGGACAAAAAGGTTAGCAGAAACTCCAAGTTGTTCAATTGATTTAAGTGGAACAATGGGTCAAAATAATTGGTATATATCTAATATTACTGCTAAAGTCTCATCAAGTTCCGCTCATGTCGCTAGTAAAAAAATAACGAATAATAACAACAATAGTGATTCTTATACAGTTAATTGGGATACAGGTGGTATTACATTTAATGGAACTGTAACTAATGAAGCAGGTACTAGTAATACTTGTAGTAAATGGGCAAGACGAGTCGTAACGCCACCAAGCTGTAATATTTCTTCTAGTGGGACAAAAGGATGGAATAATTGGTATACTTCTAATGTTTATTTAAGTGTAACTGGTAGTGGTCTTGGGGCAACTTACGGAACAATTATGTTACCAAATGGAGTAAGTAATAGTAGCAATTATACATTAACCTCTGATACTGGTTATATAACAGTTACCGGAAGATATTATAATGAAGCAGGTCTTTATAGAGATTGCAGTACACAAGTAAGAAAAGATTCAACATCACCTGCCGCTAATTTAGGAATGAAAATACTTGCTCATCACTGCCAATATGAGCTTAATGTTCATTATTCTGGTTCCTGTGGTGGTAGTACCCAAACTCCCGCTATAACATGTGATGTCTGGGATCAAAATGGTCTAGATGATGAAGAAAAACTAAAAGAATATCTTAAAAATCCGGAATCGTATACAATTACAAATAGACGCCATGAATGGGATGATTATTCAGATAAAGAAGCCGGTCTTGTATGTAATGATACTACTAGTGGTATTGCATCTTATAGTATTAATGGTAAAAATGGGCAAGCATATTCATTTATGAATGATTCATATGCTCAAAATAATCATTACTTTACTTATAGTGGGACTTGTTATGATAATGCTGGTAACAGCACAACAACAAGTGCTGAATTTGATCGTTATGAAGAACCGGAAGAAGTAGAAGATACCGAGGATTATTTTGGTAAAACTAATTGCGAAACAAACGAAAATTCTTGTGCAGAAATTACTTATGAATGTCAAAAGGGTACCGAAGAAAAATGCGTTTATAAAAAATGTGATAAAGAGGGTAGTAATAAGTGTGATAAACCTCAAAGAAACGATGAAGTAACAGGAAGTCATACAGAAGGAGAATATAAATGGAGAGTAAGATAAAATTAAAAAAGAGTACTGTAATAGGAGGAATAATATTTTTAAGTATTATTCTTCTTGGGACTTGTATTTATATTGCCTCTAAAGTAATGACGCCAAGTATAAAATATAACTATTATATAAATGGTATTCCCAGTGATATGGTAGGTACTAACTTAAGTAATTATGAATGTAACGATGATGTAGAGATAACTTTTGATACTAAATATAGGGCTGTAAAACACTCAAACTTAAAGAAAAAAACTAAATGTAATCTTTATTTTCAAGAAACAATAGGTAGTTATATTTATAATTATATATATGCTCATGAAAAAGATGATAGTATTTATACCGATATTAATGATGTAGTTGGTTTTACCAATAATTCTAATAACTATGTATATTTTAATTGTGATGATTATACTAAGACTGATACCTGTGAATTATGGCGGATTATTGAGATTAAGAAAGTTTTAGATGATGGGAATTACATTTATCAAACTAAGTTAATAAGAAATGATAAGTTAACTGTTAATAATATAGATAAATTTAGTTGGAATGATAAGGGAGAGATAACGGAATTTAATACGACTAAAATAGGTAAGTTACTTAATGATGCCTATTATAATGGTAGAAGTAATTATGAATATGTAGAAGATGGTAATGTTAAATTATTAGATTTTACTAAAGTTGGTTTAAAAAACCTAACTACAAGAAGGATGTTACTTGATAAAGCTTTTAGAATGGAAAATGATTTTAATGTCTATATTACTGCTGATAGTTGGTATAAAAATGAAGCTTATGGTAGTAGTATTGATACTTTAGTAGGACTTCCTTCAATAAGTGATTATGTGTTAACTAAGATGAATAAATGTAGAGATATGTCTGTTTCTGACTATAAATTTTGTGAAGAAAAATCTTACCTGGATAATGATAATATTTGGTTTTTAAATTATTATAGTGAAAATAATAATACTTATCCTTTTCATTTAGAAAATAGTAATATTAGTTCATTAAGTCCTACTTTTAAATATAGTATATATCCAACAATTTATTTAAATCAAAAAGTTTTATATAATGGTGGTAATGGTAGTAGTAAAACACCTTATCTTTTAAAGTTAGAAGAAAGCAATTAGAATAGCTTTCTTCTTTTAGAAAGAAATATATGATGGTAAAATAACAGCTTCTTCTTGTGCCTCGTTTTTTAAAAACGCTGTTATGTCTATTTTATTTTTTAACCAACGATTTTTAGAAGGAAAAACTAAAGGTCAATCTCTTCTTTTGACCCTAAGTAAGATGTTAGGTACTCTTTTTATGGTAATAGCCAAGAGCGTATTTTTACATATTAATGCTTTTATTTTAGCCATTGGTATTATTTGCTATACCTTTGATGTTCTTTATGTTTTATGTTTTTTAAAAAAGAATAGTAATAAGGTAAATTTACTTAGGGGTTGAATAGAAATAAAAATTAAAAGGACTTTTCTTTTAATTTTTATTTGGTATAATGGATTTGAGGTAGTTAGTATGGAAACGATTAATTTAAGTTTAAATGACTATAAAAAGATGAAGAAAATCATTAAAAATGATAGAAAAGATTATAAGTATACAGTAGATATTTTAGATAAAGATTATCCTTATAATACTAAAGAGTTTTGGATGCTTAAAATGGTTAAAGCTCTAAATTATAAGGATTTAAGTGATAGATATAATTATATCTATGATGAGATGTGTACTATTTTAGATAATATTAGTCATAAAGTATGTGATTTTAAATGTGATAAATGTTATGGTAATAGAAGTGGTAAATGTTTTGCTACTATTAATGGGTGCTGCTATTTCCATAAGAAACCTTGTCCTTATTTAGTTAAAGGAGTATGTCAACATAGAAGTATTAGTTGTAAGATATTTTTATGTAGTCCAATAGAAAAAAAGTATAAGTTTAAATCAAAAGTAGATACTTATCCTTTGTTAAATTATTTCTTTAATAGAAAACAAAAAGACATAATTCATTATAGTTATAGACAAACTATAGATGAGGTTGTACCAAAGTTAGTAGAATATGCTACCAAATTAAAATGATTAAAAGATAAAAAGGAGTTACTATATGAATGATGATAGAATTAGTAAACATACAGAGTTTAAGGATAGCCTTAAGGCTTATAGCAATTATTTAAGTAAATTAAATATGGAAGCTAAAAAGAAATTAGATAATCTTAATAATAAAAGCCTTTGGGAAAAAATTATTTCTTTGGGATTTTTAGATAAAAAAAATTTAAAAGCCAAAATTAAGGAAAGAGAAAAAAACTTAAAAGTAACTGCTGAGATTTTGGAGTTAGACCGTCCTGCCCATGGAAGTGTAGATACGATAGCTTATGAAAATGAGGCTGTTATTGCCGCTTTGAATGCCTTACCGGTTTTAGATGAAATGGCCGAAAAAAAGATTAGTGCATCTTTCGTTAATGAAGAAAGTAAAAAATTTGCTGAAGAAAAAAAATCTATTGAAAAGGATCGAAAAAGCGAAAGAGAATTGGTGGCTAGTATTACTCCTAATTCGGGATTTGTTAAAATTGGCGATAATGAATATAAAAGATTGGCTGAGTTATTTGAAGAATCATTAGGAGATTTATCCGTATTTGATTTAAAAATTAATACTAATCATCAAAATATGGATACTAAATTTGCCGAGAGTTTAATTGCTAAGGAAATATCTTTACTTGACGATTATAAAAAATATGTTTTGGCAGGCAAAATGGCTGAGTTAGAAAGTTTACCAGTAAAAACAGTTGATAGAGTAAAAGATATCCTTGCTTTGCACGCTAAAAATAAGTTTTGTTTAGACAAATTAAAAATATTACTAGGCATCATGCCCAAGGAAAATAAAGAAACTTGTAAATTAATTACGGAAAACATTGCTCATTATCAAGAAAAAGTGGACAGAGTTGAAAAAAAACTTAATATTGATTTTAATAAGCTAGCCGTTATTATTGAAAAAATCGAAGCCGAAGAACGAAGAAAAAGGGAAGAAGAAGAAAGAAAAAATCATAAAAATTATTCGCCAGCGCAACAAAAAGAAGTGGCTAAAAAACTGACTTACTTAATTTATTCGAAGATTGATTGTCTAAATAAAGGCGAAGATACTTTTTTAGTAGATGAAAAAATTACCGAATTATTAGAAAGTGATATTGGTAAATCTTTGGATGCCAATGAAATTTTTAAGGCCCGAAAAGAGGCAACCGAAAAGTATAAACTTCTTGAAAAAGTACCAGTTGATGACGAAGTCTTTAGGGCTAGTTTAGAAACTAAAACTGGTAAGAAGATGTAATAAAAATAAATAAAAAAAAGAGGAAAAATTATGAAAAAGACGGAAAATAAGAAAAATATTATTATAGGATGCCTGATTGGAGGCTTAGTTGTTTTAGCGGGAGTTATATTTGCAATTACTAGTAATAAAGAAAGTAAAACTAACGAAACTCTCCAAACCACAGGGGATATTAAAAAAATGCTAAAAACTATTTATAAAAATTTAGCTAATGAATTACCAGAACTTACTACGGAAGAA